>CAZBUA010000124.1:0-1561 GCA_964494975.1 uncultured Muribaculaceae bacterium | reverse complement strand
TAACTATTATGGGAACCGCAACTGCAAAAGGAGACTGGGAACTAACCACTACTTGTAAAGTGATGAAAAGAGGAGACCTTGTAACTTACTTAGGAGGAGAATTAACGTCTGGCGCCACAACTGATTTAGCAACATCACTATCAAAGAATAACACAATTACTTGTACGGGTAATGCAGTAACAATATCAAGTGAATTAACCGCACCAGGAGGGTTTGCTTACTTTATGGCAGAAGTAGAAAATACTGGAAGTATACCAGCCATTCTAAAAAGCACTTCAGCAACTGGTAATAATGATAATTCACTAGTGGATACCCCAAGTGATTCAGCAACCTTTTTCCTTTACAATGTTAAAAGTACTGATGAAAAAATAATGATCGATAATACGTTTGTTAAGAATGGTGTTGATTCATCAGACTGGCAAGAAGAATCATACAGAACATTACAACCGGGAGATAAAATGCAAATTATTTTTATTTCATATTGGGATGATGCGGATACTGCTAAAACGGGTATAAATGAAACAATTTCAGGTACGTGGCTGTATAACTTTGAACAAGTAAAAGCACAATAAAGAATAGAAAACTATTCTTTTTTTAATTTATTTAGAGGGTATTTTGTTTTTATGACTAATTATTAATTGAAAGGAGGAAAAAAATGATTAGTTATATTAAAAAATATTGGAGGTATATAATATTTGCTTTTAGTATTATTTTAGTATGTATAGGTGGGTATGTTTATTATGAAGTAAATGATGTAAATAAGGTATCTGCCAAGGAAAAAGACACACTTACTAAGAATGATACCAAAGCAGAAGTAACTACTGTTAAAACGGTATTTGTAGATGTTAAGGGAGCGGTAAACGTACCAGGTGTATATGAAATAGATGAAGGTAAAAGAATAATTGATGCTATAAATTTAGCGGGTGGTTTAAACGAGAATGCGGATACTATTAATTTAAACTTAAGTAAGAAACTAACTGATGAAATGTATATTGTAGTTTATACTAAATTAGAACTTGATAATTATTTAAAAAGTAATAGTGACGTTAGTAACGTTACTTGTGCTTCGTATGAGTGCGTTTGCCCTGATAGTAATAATGATGCTTGTATTAATACCAATACCATTACTAGTGATGTAATTAATACTGGTAAAGTATCAATAAATAATGCTGGTATTGAAGAACTAATGACACTATCAGGAATTGGTGAGTCAAAAGCTAAGTCCATAGTTCAGTATCGTACTGATAATGGTTTGTTTAACACAATAGAAGATATCAAAAACGTAAGTGGTATAGGAGATGCGGTATTTAATAAGATAAAAGATAACATTACTTTATAATGAAGAAATATATTAAGTATGTTAGTTTGATTATTTTGTTAGTAGCATTAATAAGAATATTATTCCCATACCAATTACTAATGGTTTCCTTCTTCAAATAGATTGTGTTACTAAAAAAAACACCCCATTAGCTGCTAATGAGGTTGAATTTCTAAAAATCATTCAAACAGTTTGTTGAGTTTTATAAAACGCATATTTGTGATTTCCAGTTAGAGCATTTGA
>CAZBUA010000123.1:0-1651 GCA_964494975.1 uncultured Muribaculaceae bacterium | reverse complement strand
AAAAGCCGTATAATTTTTAATTAAGCCATCCTTTTCTAACTTTTCACCAACATAGTAAACTGATGATCCTTCATCTACGGTAAACTTCACTACCTCACTCTTACTTGATACCGCACCTAACAAAACATTATAGGTAACAATCATACCAATAATTGTTATTATGGCAATAACAAATAATATTAATAATATCTTTACCCATTTTTTTAACTTATGTTTTGGTTTCTTATCTAGTTCTAAAACTTCTATCTTTTCCATTTAATACCTCTTTATTCTTCTTCTAAAAGCTTACTTTTAGCGTAATCCATAGCCATTGTAAGTTTATCAATATTAGTTCCACCACCCTGAGCAAACAAAGGGCTTCCTCCACCATTACCATCAGTAATTAATGAGACATCTTTAATCAATCTACCAACGTTAAATTTATCTTTTAAATCATCCGTTTCTTTTGCTATAAAATTAATTGAGCCAGATTTTTTATTTGTAATAAATACAATACCAGTTACTAACTTAGAACACAAAGCTCCACATAATGATTTTAAAGCTGATAAATCTTCATCCTCAAACGTTAGCATTATTATATCACCATACATACTTTGTTTTTTGCTTTCTAAATATTTATTAACATCTGATAATAACTTATTAGTAAGTTTTTCAGAATACTCACTTTCTAATAATGATACTTCTTTCTTTAAATTATTTACTTCTTCTTTATTATCTAAAATATCTTTATAACAAGTTGGTTTTTCATTTGATATATTCGGATTAAACTCTAAAGTAATACCTTTTTTCTCAGCTTCTGAAACTATCTTTTTAGCTTTCTTTAATAACAATATCATATCATTGTTATAAGGCTTTATCATTTCAAATATTTCGGTTTCTAAATTAGTATCACATACAGCCTCTATCCTGTATATATTAAGTCCTTTAGACTCTATCATCTTAATTGCAAAACTCCTAATGTTTCCAGTATTAGTAACATGGGTACCACCACATAATTCTACTGAGTTACCAAACTTTACAACACGAACAACATCACCATACTTCTCACTAAACAGTGCCATTGCGCCTAATTTAGTAGCATCTTCTTTTTTCATTTCTTTTATGTCAGCAGGTCTATTTTCATGGATCATATCATTAACAAGCTTCTCAGTTTTAATAATGTCATCATCAGTTATCTTTCCTGAATATTTAAAATCAAACCTTAATGTCTCATTATCAACATAACTACCAGCCTGATGAACTTCATTGCCTAATACTTCTTGTAATGCCTTTTGAAGTAAGTGTGTTGCACTATGATTCTGACAAGTAGTAAAGCGGCGTTCTTTATCAACTTCTGCCATAATACTATCACCAATGTTAAGTGCTCCTTCAAGCATTCTAACATAACATACGTTTTGTTTATTTGGAGCCTTAAATACGTCCAGCACTTCTGCTTTTATACCGTCTCCTAACAAGAACCCAGTATCATGTTCTTGACCTCCCATTGAGGCATAAAATGGTGTTTTATCAAGAATAATCATACCTTCAGAATAAAACGTTCCTTCGTTGCCTTCATCATCACATAAATATATTATATTTGCTTTTGTTTCTAACTCATCATAACCAGTAAACGTACTTTCTTCTTTAAAATTAATTAGATCGTTTTGAACGT
>CAZBUA010000122.1:0-1689 GCA_964494975.1 uncultured Muribaculaceae bacterium | reverse complement strand
TCTTGTACGCGACTTGAACGCGTGACCCTCTGATTAAAAGTCAGATGCTCTACCAACTGAGCTAACAAGACATACATAAATATGGTTGCCTCGGCAAGATTCGAACTTGCGCATGTCACAGTCAAAGTGTGATGCCTTACCACTTGGCGACGAGGCAATCTAAAGTGGTGGGGAGAGGTGGATTCGAACCACCGAACCCTAAGGAACAGATTTACAGTCTGCCGCGTTTAGCCACTTCGCTATCTCCCCAAGTGGTGCCGAAAATAGGACTTGAACCCACAACCTACTGATTACAAGTCAGTTGCTCTACCAATTGAGCTATTTCGGCATGGTGGACGCTATAGGACTCGAACCTATGACCCCCTGCTTGTAAGGCAGGTGCTCTAACCAACTGAGCTAAGCGTCCAAAAAATATACATGAGAACGTATATAAATATATCAATATTTTAAACTCTTGTCAAGTAAGTTTCTTAATTTTTCCTAATCTTTTATAATTTATTTATATATATTTTACTCATTAGTATACTTTACATAAAAATAATCATGCTGTATAATTATAAACGGTGATTAAATTGAAAGAAACAGAAAATAGGATAATTAACGTTCTAGATAAAATTAGACCCTATCTAAATCAAGATGGTGGTGACGTAAAGTTTGTCAAGTTTGAGGACGGTATTTGTTACGTGAGCTTAAAAGGAGCTTGTGCTGGATGTGAGTTTGCTACCATTACTTTGAGTCAGACAGTAGAAGAAATGCTTGTTTCAGAAATACCAGAAGTAATTGAGGTAAGAAATATAGAAGAAGTTTAAATTAAACTTCTTTTTATTATCCAATCAACACCAGGTACATATCTATCATAATTATGCGTCAAAAAGATGTAAACATTAAGCAGGAAGGCCTCATAATCATTTACCTTATTTATTATATTATTAATATTGTTATCCTCTAAAACATTATTAATAATATCATCATACATATCAAAGAAATAAGATGGATATAATAACCTTCCATAAAATAATAATGCTTCTTTATAAGTAATATAGTTATTATTAAAATATTGTTCAACTATGTTATAGGCATCTTCATTTTTAAAAAACGCACTTTTTACATACTCACAAACATCACGCACTCTATAATCATAAACATAATTAAATGGATGATACAGGTCAAACAAGTTATCTTCATAGCTTATTCTTTTATGGCATACTCCTTTTTTAGAAGGCTCTTTTAGCTTTAGTGCTTCCCTAACATAATATATGGCATTCTCGGCTAATCCTATGTAATAATTAGCGTAGTTACATAACTCTGGATGCTTTTTACCAACTTCGTTTATTTGAGCTTCTATGTAATCGTTTTTAGCTTCCCATAATGCTATCCAATCATTTCTTTCAAGCACACTATCGCATTCCATATCAATAGAACTATTATTAATATGACATATATCAAGCAAATTTATTCTAACATTTGGATTAACAGATATTTCCATTAATACGTATGGAACGTTATTAACATAAGTAATCACATTATTATCATTATTTAATATTATTTCATGAACTAGTAAGTTCCTATCTATCATTTGTTTATTAATTTTATATAAACAATTTATATCATTAAGAGGTCTCTTAAACGTTTCAAAAACGTATCTAGATGAATTATAATCAAAATAATAATAATCTTTTATATGAATTA
>CAZBUA010000121.1:0-1730 GCA_964494975.1 uncultured Muribaculaceae bacterium | reverse complement strand
CAAGTGGAATCCTTTTTGATATGGATAAAGTAGGACCGGTAGAGCTTGCTACAACCGCTTTTGGTCAAGGAGTATCAGTTACACCTATACAACAAATAACCGCGGTTAGTGCGGCTATAAATGGTGGTGTTTTATACAAACCATACATAGTTAAAAGCTTAAATGATCCAGAGACTAATTCTGTAATAAAAGAGAATACTAAAACTGAGGTAAGAAGGGTAATAAGCGAGGAAACTTCTAAAGAGGTAAGAAGGGCTTTAGAAAGCGTTGTTACTAATGGAAGTGGAAGAAATGCCTACATAGAAGGTTACCGTGTTGGTGGTAAGACTGGTACTGCTCAAAAGGTTTTTAATGGTCAGTACATGGTTGGTAATTACATATTATCATTCATTGGTTTTATGCCAGCAGATGATCCTCAAATAGTTGTTTATGTGGCAATAAATAATCCCAAAAGAGTAGTTCAGTATGGAGGCGTTGTTTCGGCACCAATTGCAAAGGCAATACTAACTGACTCAATTAGTGCTCTAAACATTGAAAAGAGAAGTACTAACACTGAAAAAAAATATAATTGGGATGATAAAAAGTATTATACCGTTATTGATGTTGTTGGTAAGACCCCTAAAGAAGCCTCACAATTATTATCTAATTTTGAAGTTGAGTATAGTGGTAGTGGTAATAAAGTTATTAGCCAATCGCCAGAAGCTGGTACTAGATTAGAAGAAACGAGTAAGGTAAGATTAATGCTTGGTAATTAGTTTTAATGTTATTTTAATATTTTATATTATACTTATTTATAGAGGTGATTTTTGAGTGATATGAATAGCATAATTATTAATATAAAAGAATATGTCTTTGGGAGGAAAGATGAAACACAAATATAAATTATTTAAGATATGTTTAGTGTTTATAATATTGTTTTTTATTTATTCATTATTAGAAATATTTGTTATTCCTAATAAACAAGCCACAGTAAATAATGCTAATAACAACGTTACTGATGAAGAAAAAAACATTACTACGAATACCGAAACTAAATATGTTGATGATAATATAAGTATTACTTTAACAACTATAAGAAAATATGATACGGATATATATATAGCGGACGTAACAATTAATAGTATAGATTATCTAAAAACCGCTTTTGCTAATAATACTTATGGAAGAAATATTAAGGAAACAACGTCTGACATGGCTGAATCAAATGGTGCTATTCTTGCTATTAACGGTGATTATTATGGTTTTAGAACAAAAGGATTTGTTCTTAGAAACGGAACTATTTACCGAAGCTCTTCTAATAACAACGAAGCGTTAGTTATAAATAAAGATGGTTCCTTTGAAATAGTTGATGAAGATGATACGGATTTAAACAAACTAAAGAGTGAGGGTGCTACCCAGGTATTTTCCTTTGGACCGGCTTTGATAAATAATGGTAATATAATGGTAACTTCTTCTTCAGAAGTTTCACAATCAATGACTTCTAATCCAAGAACAGCCATTGGTATTATTGATGACCTGCATTACATATTCGTAGTAAGTGATGGAAGAACTAGTAAGAGTAATGGTCTTACCATTCTTGAACTTGCTAACATAATGAAAGAATATAATTGTACGATTGCTTACAACTTAGATGGTGGTGGAAGTACTACCATGTACTTTAATGGTAACGTTGTAAATAATCCAACAGATGGTCATTCTTCTGGTGAAAGAAAGGTAAGTGATATAGTTTA
>CAZBUA010000120.1:0-1770 GCA_964494975.1 uncultured Muribaculaceae bacterium | reverse complement strand
AAAATATGTGATCAGCTTAGTATTAGTCATTATGTTATAGATTTAAGAGATGAGTTTAAAAAACACGTTACTGATAATTTTATTCAGTGTTATAAGAACGGATTAACTCCTAATCCTTGTGTTATGTGTAATAAGTATTTAAAGTTTGGGGCATTATGGGATAAAGCTAAAGAATTAGGATGTGATTACATAGCTACTGGTCATTATGTTAGACAAAAAGATGGTAAGTTAATGATGTCTTCAGCTAATTCAAAAGACCAAAGTTACTTTTTATATGCAATAAATAAGGATGTAATACCACATATATTATTTCCATTAGAAAACTTTAAAGAAAAAGAAGAAATAAGAAAGATTGCGAAAGAAAATAATCTTTTTGTCGCAAGAAAAAAAGATAGTCAAGAAATATGCTTCATACCAAATAATGATTATACTAGTTATTTAACTGATAATATGGATAGTTTACCTGATAAGGGTGATTTTATTGATAAAGAAGGTAACATATTAGGTAAGCATAAAGGTGTTATATATTATACGATTGGTCAAAGAAAAGGACTAGGTATTAGTGCAGAAAATCCTTTATACGTAATTAATATTAATAAAGCTAATAATACTATTACTTTAGGATGTGAAAAAGACCTATATACAAAAGAATTAATAGCGTATAATATAAATATACTAGTTAGTAGTATTCCTACTGATATAGAGGCTAAAATCAGGTTTAGATCTTCTTTAGCTAAAGCTACGATTAAATTATTAGATAATAATGAAGCAATAGTTACTTTTGACGAACCACAAAGAGCCATAACAAGTGGACAATCAGTAGTATTTTATAAAGATGGTATAGTTTTGGGTGGAGGAATTATAAAATAAGTGTATTTTTAATTAAATACACTTTTTTATATAAATAAAATGTAGAATTATTGACAATTCTGTAAAATAGTGTAAAATTATATATGTAATATTAAGGTAGGGGAGCGATGATTAATATGGACAAATTAAATGAAATATTACAAGAAGTAGGTATATCAAAGGTTAAACTAGCTAAATACTTAGGAGTATCAAGACAAATGCTTTATAATTATTTAGAAATAGATGATGTTGCTAAGTGGCCAAAAGATAAAAAAATGAAATTATTTAACTTATTGGATGTTAAAGATTCAAGTGAGATTAATAACATAAAGGTTGATACTGAATTTATTAATAAGGTTGATATGATATTAAATGGTGATCCAGCTAACATATCAGTTTCACATTCAGAATCAATTGAATTTAAAGAATTAAAGCCTCGTGAGCAAGACTTACTAAATGATATAATATTTATTATTAAAGAACGTTTTATAGATGGTACGGATGATGCGTACGCAACATATAAATATTTATTGAATTTTATTCAAGGATTAGAAAATGTTAAAGAATTAAAATATATTATGGGATATATGGTTAAATTATTAGGATTTGTTGATCCAGAGGAATATGCATTTAATGAGGATGAACAATTTGTATTTGAAAGCATTATGCATTCTGCAATGGTATTATATCGTAATGGTGGTGCTTCAAAAGCAAAACTTGCTGAATCACATAAAAAGTTTGTAGCAGAAATTGAGCATAAGAATGAAGAAAAGTTAAGCAGAACGCAAGAGATAAACTCAGCAAAGATACAGGCATTACAAGAACTAGGATATAATGATATTAATCAAAACAATGCATCTGAGGTTCTAGCTAAAATAGCTGAAATACAGTCAAGAGACGTTTAAACATTGCTAACACAAT
>CAZBUA010000119.1:1426-1773 GCA_964494975.1 uncultured Muribaculaceae bacterium | reverse complement strand
CAACAGAAGTATTAACCATTATATAATCATCAGTATCTAATAGTTCATCTTTATATCTTTCATTTATTACTATCTTACTTTTATTAACATTATTAAGTAATTTTCCCATACTTCCTATTCGTCCACCAACTATTAAAGTATCATCATACTTATTAATTAACTTTGCAATATCTAACAACATCTCATCATACTTATCTGATATGTTTTCTTTTGATGATGCTGAAACAAACACTTTCATAATATTACCTCCTTAAAAATAAAAAAGTTCATCCTAAAAAAGGATGAACTTACAGTCCACGGTACCACCTTAATTCATATATAAATATATGCTCTTAATACTCTTAACA
>CAZBUA010000119.1:0-1416 GCA_964494975.1 uncultured Muribaculaceae bacterium | reverse complement strand
CTCGGTTTTAATCTACATATCGAAAAAAACACATCAGAAGTGATTTATATAACTTAAATTTAACTTATCTCTCACCAATTAATAAGCTCTCTTATAAATTACCATTACAACGTCTTCCTCATTTGATTTACTTATTATATTTTATCATAAATTAATTATTTTGCAACCCATAAAAAAAGCAATTAAATTGCTTTTAGAAATCTTCAGATATGTTCTTAGTCTTTCTAGTCTTTGTATCTCCTTCTTCTTCAGTCATCTTACCTTGTACCGAAATGTTCTTAGGAGTACATAAAAAGATACCATCACCAAGTTTTTGCATGGTTCCACCAATAGCATAAAGAGTCCCTGAAACGAAATCAATTATTCTTTTGCCTTGATCTGGAGTTACCCTCTTTAAATTAACAACAACCGTATTTCTCTTTTTTAAGTAATCCGCAATTTGTTGTGATTCAGAGTATGCTCTAGGTTCTAGAAGAATCATCTTGCTACCTTCACCAGTTTCTTCCTTAGTAGCTTCTTCCACACTTAATGTATAATATTCATCTTCACTAGATATATCATTATTACCTAATATTTTCTTTAAACTAAAAGCCATTTTTATCCCTCCAAATGTATCATACTTTACCTTATAATATATATTTTAGCATAAAAACTTCAAAAGTTAAATACTAATGACAAAAAAAGACAAATTTTTACATTTATCTTATTTGTTTTCCATTCTTTTGGTTTTTAAAGTAATAATATCATGATAATTTTTTTCATCTTCTAAGCTATCATCTATCATGTCAATAATACCTTCAAGCTGACTGTTTACTTCATAATCACTTAAGTGTCTTCTTAAAATATCATTTGTATCAGATACATAGCTTTCATAAGAAGCTAGTTTTGCACTGTTTTTCAGGGAAGCTTTAATTCTTGCATCCTTAGTTGCTATTCTTATTGCTGATAAAGCAATACCCGCAATACCAACTCCAAACATAGCTGGTGATTCTGTAGCTACTCCGGTTGTCATAACGATAGCTGATGCTATGGCGTCGGTTGTCTCAAAATCATTATCAAAGTTTAACAACTTATCCTTTGCCTTCATACTTTTAATACTCTTTGATAAGATAGCACTTATAGTACTTAAATTCTGAATCTCTTTTTTTAAATTATCTTTATCATAATAATCAGTACATACTTTTAAATTATCTTTTATTTCTTTTTTTTCTAATGTTGAATACCCTTCTAACGTTTCTGGTTCTCCCACCACTAAAGGTACGTTCCATTCTTTACTCATGTATATTTTCCCCCTATACGAGCGAATATGTTATCATAATTGATAATAATTGTCAATAAAAAAAGAAGCTTTAGCTTCTTGATACGTACTTACCATCACTAGTAGATACGATGATTGATTCACCTTCATTTATAAAT
>CAZBUA010000118.1:756-1798 GCA_964494975.1 uncultured Muribaculaceae bacterium | reverse complement strand
AAAATATATTTATAAGAATTAGGAAGTAAATCTGTTAGTGAAACACATATCATAACCCCGGCAGCAAAAGAAAGAGAAGCTACTACTACCCTATTACTCTTATAATTATCAATAAATATTATAAATGATCCTATAATAGTTGATAATCCGGCAATTATAGACAAAATAAAAGCATATAAAGTGCTACTTGGCATGATTATACCTCCTAACAAATTATATGCTTAAATTTATATTTTAATATATTACTTAATATTATAAGAAAATGTTGTAATATTTTTATATTCTAATTTTTCTTTTATTAAATTCGTATAAAAATTAATGCGTCTCTTTGCATTATTATATTCATAATCTATTTTTTTTCTAGATATTTTATTTATAAATAAATCATTATTTTTAATTGAAGATAACATATCAAATTTATCGAATATACTAATCATATCATATACTTCTTCCCTATTCATATATTTGGATAACTCATCAATTAATTCTTTTAAATTACAAGTTATATATAAATGAAACACATAATTAACATCTAATAATTCACATATTGTTTTAGCTAATTCAATGGCCGGATTATTACTTCTAGATGGTTCATTATGAATAAATTCTTGAGCAAAAAACTCAGTAAAAGCTTCATTAAACGTAGTTCCAAAATCATAATCTGCGTTTGCCATGGAAAAACCAGAATACAAAGTAGCATTTTTACAAATTCCAGACATAGCATGCATGAACTCATGATTTAAATATTTTAAATATTTAGAAGAAGTAATATGAATCTCATTTGATATCGAATAGTATGCTAAAGGGGCACCAGACTCTACGTCTTTCTTTGTTAATCTAATATCATCGTTAATAAGTTTTAAAGTATTTATTTTTTTAGACAATATTGCAAAGTCCTCAAAACTAACTTTTTTAAAGATCATATCTGCTTTTTCTTGAGTCAAAAGCCTTTCATCAAGACCTTGTTTAAATTTAAATGGTTTTCCTGTATCAATTAATTGCTGCAACAATTCTTTCCAATGCGGACACCCAAAAAAATTAT
>CAZBUA010000118.1:0-746 GCA_964494975.1 uncultured Muribaculaceae bacterium | reverse complement strand
TTAATCTTTCATCAAAATCTTCTGGTAACTCTTCATAAATAGTTGATATTGGTATGAATCTTAAATTAGGGGCACTAACAATAAAATCATCAATAGCCTTTAAATTATATTTATTTTTTCTAAAAGCTTTAATACTCTTTTTATGATTATCAGCATATTCAATTACCTTAATCTTACTTGGTATTATTATTCCATTTAAATTCATATTAGAGCCTCTTTTCTACCTGTTATTATTTATTACTTTCATTATTTCATTTTTATGAAGTTCCATAGATTCCTTACTTTTAGCTTCAAACCTAACGGTTATTGATGGAGAAGTGTTTGATTTTCTTACTAAAGCAAAACCATCATCATACTCAATTCTAACACCATCTACAGTTATTATTTCATAATTTTTAGAATTTGCATAATCAAGAACGGCATTAACTATCTTATCCTTATTTTCTTCCCCCACTTCAATATAACTTTCAGGAGCTGAATAATACGTTGGTACGTCTTTAAAATAATCAGATACGTTCATGTCCGTATTAGATAAAATCCTAAGTAATCTAGCCGCCGCATAAAGGGCATCATCATAACCATAAAACTCGTCATTAAAACATACGTGCCCTGAAAACTCACCAGCAAAATCATAATTATTTTCTTTAATAGCTTTTTTTAAATAAGAGTGACCCGTTCTGTTATATGCAGTTTTTAGGCCTAATGCTTCTAAAGATTCTTTTAAAGCTCTAGAACACTTAACATCA
>CAZBUA010000117.1:0-1838 GCA_964494975.1 uncultured Muribaculaceae bacterium | reverse complement strand
AGCAAATTTCAGATGATGAATATATGCAATCTAATAACTTGTACCAAATTATTGTAAGTGAGGAAAAATGTAAACAGTTTGGTTCTGCTTTTTTCAAGGAATTAACAGGGCAAGAGGTAATTGTCTTGCTTGATGTGAACAACTACTTAAGGCGTGGTAATTCAAGCATGCCTCTTTATTTTAATAATGTAAGTTATTATCTAGTAGACATAATGAAAACTAGGAATGTAACTGAAAATAATTTAGATTTTTAATTTTATTTTTAATTTTATAAGATTAAAGAAAGAAGGTATTAACATGTTAACAATATCAAAAGTGATAATGAATAGAGAAAAATATTATCCGTATAGTATGTTATGTCCATTTTGTGGTGCGCAATTAAAGTTTATAAAAAACATTAGGACAGTTTTATGCGATTATTGTAATTTTCATGATACAGTAGTAAAAAAAAAATATAGTGAATTAGAAAAACATTAAAGGAAAGACATACGCTCATTTTAATACAAGCATATTTTTAAAGGAGTGTATTATGAATTTTTATAAAAATAATAAAAATAAGATAATAATATCATTTCTAATATTTACAATTTTATTTTCTTACATAATACAAGGTTTTTATATGGGCACAAATATTTCTAATGCTGTTCCTACAACGGTAATTCCAGTTGCTGAAGAAGTTATAATTGCATTATTGGTATCATTAGGTGTTATATCTACTGAAGAAGTAGATTATGAAGCATCTACTTATAGAAATTATGTTAATAAATATTTAGAAGTTGGAGGTTTTGAACATTTCTTATATGATAACATGATGCTTTTATTGGAAGTAATGAAAAGATATCCTATTAAAGAAATGGCAAAGTGGACTAGAAGAGAAATTATTAACAAATTCTTACAACATTTTGCTGTAACTAGTGAAGGTACAGTTGATGTAGATGGCGATGGTATTATAGATAATAAAGTTGTAGTATTTAAAGATGAAGAAACATTGAAAGCTTTTTTAAAAGATATTTTAAGTGATTTATACGCGACAGGAATAATAAAAGATAAAGAAAGTGCTATGAAATATTTTCGTGATTTAAATAGTGATTGGATTCAATTTCCTGCTACTCCTAAAAGTATAAGTAAATCATATCCATACAGATATATATTTTATGATAGAGTTTTTAATTCTCCAATAGATGACCCTGATTGGAATGCTATTGGAGAATTTCCCTTTGATACATTTGGTGATAAACTTATTACTAATTATCCTGAAGGCTTTATGATTTATAAAGTGCCATTAGGAATAAAATATTATAAATATTATTATTCAAGTAAACGAAGTATGTTAAGGGCTAACGAATATTTTGATTATGTTGCTTATCGTTATAGAATTGCAAATAATTCTTGGAGTGAAATAAATGCTAGTTATAATTCAAGCAGGGAATTTATAGATTATTTTAATGAAAATGATGTTTTATATTTTCCAAATAATATATATTCTTCAGAAGATAGTGCTGAAAAAATAAGGGAAAAAGATAATATATTTATTGATAGTCAAGATAAATATGAAGAAAATGTAAAAATGGTATGTAGTAAATTGCCTTTAAGATATGGCTATGAACAGAATATACCTGTTAGGGAATATACTTTAGAAGGCAATAAGTGGAGATTAACTTCTAAAAGTGAAAATTATATTATAAAAAATTTAACAATATATGAAAGTAATTACGATATTTTAGACTTAGATAATAATATTTATTTTAAAAAAACTACAATAGATAATCTTGATGGTATGACTTTTCCAGCAGAATATCCTTTTAATTTAGGTGCTGGAGAACAACCTAGAGTATGGT
>CAZBUA010000116.1:0-1908 GCA_964494975.1 uncultured Muribaculaceae bacterium | reverse complement strand
CGGCAAAGTAGAATTCACTACCATTCCTTATACCGAAGCAGACATCGGCCAAACTTACTACTACGATGTCGTTGAAGTAGCAGGTAGCGAAAAAGGCATGACCTACGATCCGATGACAGTGCGCTTCAAAGTTGAAATTACGGATGCCGGCGACGGGGTCTTGAATGTCGAGACTACGGTCGAAACTGAGCAAGGTGCAGAAGCCGACACAGAGTTCAACAATGCTTACGTCGCCAGTGGCAGCTATGTCGTAGCAGTTGAGAAAGAACTCAGCGGACGCGAGCTCTTTGCCGAAGAGTTCAACTTTAAGCTGACGCCGGTGGCAGGTGCTACTATGCCAGAAGATGGCGACAGTGGTGAAAGTTTAAGCGAACTGCTGACAACAAATACAGCAGAAGGCAAGGTGCAGTTTGCTGAATTGACCTATACCCAAGAGGATATCGGCAATACTTATTACTACACCATTACTGAAGTAGCAGGCACTGAGGGCAGCATTAGCTATGATCCGCTCGTAATAACACTGAAAGTAGTTATCACTGACAACGGCAATGGTGACTTGGCCATCGATGCCAGCTATCTGATCCCTGAAGATGCTGAGGAAGCTGACACAACCTTCAACAACCAATACAGCGCCGACGGCTCCTGGGTACCAACAGTCAGCAAAGTTTTGACCGCAGGCGGACGCCAACTCCAGGCAGATGAGTTCAGTTTTGACCTTTACCTGCTGGCAGAGGATGGCGAAACCTGGCTACTCCAACAGACAGCTCTTAATGCAGCTGACGGTGGCGTGACCTTTGAACCCGTAAGCTATACCGAAGTTGACACAGGGCAGGAATATACTTACAAAATTGTTGAGCGCAATAGCAGCAAAATCGGCATGACCTACGACCAGCTAGAAGTTGAAATAGTTGTCACAGTCGAAGACAACGAGCTAGTTGGCGAGCTGAAAATAACTACTGAGTACTCCGAAGAAAGAGTATTCAACAACAGCTATGAAGCGACCGGCACTTTCGTGCCGGAGGTGAAGAAAGACCTGCTCGGCAGGGATCTTGCCGCTGCTGAATTCGAATTTACTCTGATGCCCGTAGACGGTGCCCCCATGCCTCTCGCTGGGGACAATGAAGCTGTGAGTTCGTTGACAGCAACGAACGCTGCTGACGGTAAGGTTATCTTTGACGCTATTAGCTTCAGTGAAACAGACATAGGCCGAACTTATAACTATTTAATTACTGAAGTTAAGGGTGAGCTCGGTGGAGTAGAATACTCGACACAAGAGATTGTTCTGACAGTGAGCATAGCTGATGCCGGTAACGGAGAATTAGCCATAAGCAGCTCCTATACTGATGCCGCTACCTTTACGAATAAATACACGGTAGCTCCGATTGAAGTAGTTCTAGAGGCAGAAAAAGAACTCAAGGGCATGGACTTAGTTGATGACCAGTTTGAGTTTGAGCTGCTGGATGAAGACGGTCAGGTTCTGGAAACTGTGACCAACGCTGCTGACGGTAGCATCGTCTTTAGTGCCATTGAGTACAGCGCTGCCGGTGAGTACAATTACAGCATGCGCGAAGTCAAAGGCAAGGCAGCCGGCTTTATCTACGATGAGACAGAGTATCGGGTCACGGTTGTAGTAAAAGACAACGGTGACGGCACGTTCAGCACTGACATCAAGCTGACTGACGGAGCTGTGTTGTTTAGCAATGCTTACTCCGCCGCCTTGCCTGCTACAGGTGAGAACATCTCAACTGTGCAATCATTGGGCACATTGCTGCTCGGGCTGGGCGTGCTAACACTGATCCAGCGTCGCAGAAGACATAGCCGCGAGGCCTAGATAGTAAAGCGGAAGTAGAGCCTGTTTAGCAAGATAAGAAGCAGAATCTAGCTCAGTTTTAGCAAAAAACAAAACCC
>CAZBUA010000115.1:0-1941 GCA_964494975.1 uncultured Muribaculaceae bacterium | reverse complement strand
ATAGAAAACCTTATTTAGTGTCCATAGTTATATACTAACATCAGTTCACTATTATTTCTCCTTAATAGTAATTAATAATTACAATGAATATATAAGTTAAGAATTAAAATATTCTTATAACTATAATCATAACCAGACATAATCTAACAAATAATTAAATCTCATATTTGTATAATTCAACTTTTAATTAATTATTAATAACTATCATTAATTGAATTACTACAAATCTTTTCAATTCTGGTCAAAAGTTTTTCATTATATTTTGATATATTAATATCTGATTTGTATTTTTTGCACGATTCAACCATTGATTGGTAATAACTCTTATCGTTAGCCAGTTTAGTTAAAACATTTTTAAGTTCATTTTTATCTTTGTGACTAACAGACACACCAACACCCATTTTCTCAACTAACTCTGATAAATATGTTCCTTTAGCAACAATAATAGGTAATTCACATAATATTGATTCATAAAGTTTATTTGGTAATGCTACTTTTACATTATTCATATCTGCATCATAAACTGAATAAATACAATCTACTTGACCATATAATTTAGCTATTTCAGAATTATAATCATACTTACCAAAGTATTTTATATTTTTTTTGCTTTTTATTATCTCTTCTATCTCATTATCTAAACTAGCACCTGCAAATAAAATATTTATTCCGCATCTTTCACTAGCATCTATTAACATTTTCATTTGATCTTTATAACGAACAATTCCTATGAAACCAACAGTAAATGGTCCATCTCTTTTGGGAACATATGAATTAAAAAGTTCTAAATCAGGTACATTAGGTATTATTAAAACTTTTTATTTTTCTATAAATTTATAGTAATATACATCATAAAATTTTTCAGATGTTAAGACTAATAAATTTACTTTTTTAATTAACTTTTTTTCTGTAAAAACTAGAATTCTTCTGATAATATTATTAATAATACTTTTAGTCTTATCGATAATTAATTTATTCAAATCTGCAATTTCATAGATTATTTTAACTTTCTTATTAAACCGAGAATAAAAATTACAAATTGATAACATATCAAGATTCCCGGTATAAATTAAATCAGGTTTAAGATCTTTTAATATCCTTATTGCTTCAATAGCAAATTTACATGTAGGAATGATTCTTTTTATTGGATTTGAATAATATGCCTTTATTCTTACTTCATGAATATCAATATCATCGTGACATATATCCCATATATCTACAGTTTGCCTGTTCCAAAATATAACAGATATGTTGTACTTATCTTTTAGTATATTAATTCTTTTATTTATTCTAGGATCTGGGATATGTGATAGAACAAAAACTATCTTCATATTAATGTTTCCTCCAAATTAACTCTTTTGTACTTATATAAAAACTCAAAATTCTATTTTACAATGTTGTTTATATACACAAATAATTAATTTCGTTATTTAATTATTATTACTTATAATTTATATACTCCATCAATTCTACATATATTTCTAGTATCGAGTGTAAGCTATTTGTAATTAATTCCATACTATCTTTTATATAGTCATGTCAAACCATAATAACTAAAATCTTCATTTCATTTAATAAATCCTCAAAATTCATAAATTGGTGGTTAACTATTCTTTCTTTAATAAAAGGATTTTCACTTTATTCTCCTTATACTTTAAATAATAAATTATTTATATGGATACCATATTAATATATTTAATATATTAAATATATTGCATACAAATATTAATCTCTATTAAATAAATCTCTAGTATAAACTTTATCAATTACGTCTTTTATCTCGTTTGAAATTCTATTTGACACAATAACATCAGAAATCTTTTTAAACTCATCCAATTCTCTAATTACTCTCGAATTATAAAAGCTATCTTCTTTAAGAGCAGGTTCATATACTACTACTTCAATTCCTTTTGCCTTAATTCGTTTCATTACACCTTGTAT
>CAZBUA010000114.1:0-1976 GCA_964494975.1 uncultured Muribaculaceae bacterium | reverse complement strand
TATGGAGCAATGTGCGGTTGATTTAAATACTGACGTTTACACATTACAAGACGTTGTTGAAAGTCTAAAAAAACCAAACAGGGATCCTAGAGATGAAATGCCACAACCAATATTAAAAAGCGATATATTAAGTATAGAAGATTTAAAAGTTGGAATGAAATTACAAGGAACAGTAAGAAACGTTGTTGATTTTGGAGCTTTTATAGATATTGGTCTTCATAATGATGGGCTTGCTCACATATCTAAACTTTCTAATAATTATGTTAAACATCCATCTGACATATTAAGCGTTGGTGACATAGTTGATTGTTATGTTGATGAAGTATTTAAGGATAAAGAAAAGGTGGCTTTAACCCTTATAAATCCTAATGATTAAAAGAGCTAAAAGCTCTTTTAATTTGACAAATTATCAAAATGTAGTATTATATTTCATGCAGGAGATAATTATGAAAAGCATTGAAAAACAATCAGCTACGCTGAAACAAAAGATTAATGATTTTAAAGATGATTTAACGGATTGCATTGATGGTTGTAATCAAGTGTTTTTAATATCCCATAAAAATCCGGATTTTGATGCCATAGCATCACTTGGTGCAATGGCACTAGTATGTAAGAAGTTAAAGAAGGCTCCTTACATAATAATTGATGAAGATATTAAGACCTTACCATATGAGGTGGCATCAATGGTGGATAAAATAAAAGAAAAATTTATAGTTATTAATACTAATGATTATAAAAATAATAAAACTGATAATGATTTATTAATAATGACCGATGTTAATAAGGATTATATGACTTCTTTAGAAAATGATTATAAAAATTTTAAGGATATTGTAATAGTTGATCACCACATAGAAGACAAATCAACGGTATTATCAAGACATAAGCTAATTACTGAACAAGTATCAAGTACTAGTGAACTATTATCGTTTCTGATAAATCAATATAAAATATCCGTAAGAGATAATAGTTATTATACTTATTTATTAAGTGGTATTTATTTAGATACAAATAATTGTAACAAGAACGTTTTTCCTAGTACTTATGAAGCTATTAAATACTTAATAGAGGTTGGTGCTGATCAAAATAAAGTAGAAGAACTATTCTCAATAGATTTTGAGAGTGATAGAAGGGTTCAAAACTTGATAGATACTGCACACTGGGTTAATTTAAAATTTATGATTGCTACTGATGGTAATACGGAATATACAAAAGAAGAAGTGGCTCAAGCATCAGATTACATGATGAAATTTGGATGTGATGCAACCTTTGCTATTGGAAAAGATAAAGATGGTAGCTATAACATATGTGCAAGAAGTAAAGATGGATCTTATGGAATAGTAGAAGTAATGAATATTCTTAATGGAGGGGGAGGCAATGAGTGTAGTGCTTCATGTCCAGCTATTAAGTTTAATGATGAAGAAATAGATGATAAAACTAAATCTGAATTTATTCGTGATAAGATTATTAAAATTATATTACGAAAGAATGATAGAAAGTAATTATTTACTTTCTATTTATTTTGCATAATTTAGTACTTGACATTACACAGTACCTGTAATAACATGTAACTAGTGAGGTGATTATTATCAATACGCAATTTAAAAAAGGCGTGTTAGAGTTATTAGTAATGCTTATTGTAGAAAAAGAAGATAAATATGGATACGAACTAGTTGAAGAAGTTTCAAAAATTGTTAATGTTAATGAAGGAACGATTTATCCAATATTAAAAAGATTAACAAATGATAATCTTTTTGAAACTTATTTATTATCATCTAACCGTTTTAGGTAAGGAAAGAAAAAGTGAAATGTTACAAGAATGGGAAAAATTTAATGATAGTGTTAATAAATTTATAAAGGAGAGTGCAAAATAATGACTAAGAATGATTTTATTGAAAAATTAAAACGAAGATTATCTATTTTAGACAAGAATGAAATAGATGATATACTAGAAGAATATGAAGGATACATAGATG
>CAZBUA010000113.1:0-1990 GCA_964494975.1 uncultured Muribaculaceae bacterium | reverse complement strand
TGAATTTACCATTAATACCTTACAAACTTTTAATGATAAAAAGTTTGTAAACGTAAGTAGTGAAGATATTGATTTAGAAACAGAAGAAGAAAAAGAAAAATTAAACAAGTTAAATAATGATTATAAAGAATTGCTTGATAACATGAAAACTAATATTGATGTTAGCGAGGTTAAGTTTACTAATAAGTTAAAAAATCATCCCGTTTGTATTACTACTAAAGGTAATATATCAACCGAGATGGAAAAAGTTATTAATGCAATGCCAACTGATGAAAGTATAAAGGCAGAGACGGTATTAGAGATAAATGCTGATCATCCAATCGCTAAAAAGTTACAATCTTTATCAAAAGATAAGGATAAAACCGAGTTAGAAAAGTATACAAAGATACTTTATTCTGAAGCAAGATTAATAGAAGGATTACCAATAAGTAATCCTACAGAGATAAGTAACTTAATATGTGATATTATTTCTAAGTAATTAAGGAAAGGTATTAAATACCTTTCTTTTTTTAATGTTATTTTAATATTTAATACGTAATATTATAAGGAACAACGAGGTTGTTTAAAAATATTTGGAAGGATGAATAGAGATGTATGAGAATATATTTAAAAGAGAAGAAGAAAAGTTTATTCTAAATAAAGAACAGTATGTTAAGTTGTTTAACACGATAAACAATCATATTATTAAGGATAAATATTTTGAAACCACTGTATGTAATATATACTTTGATAATGAACATAATGATTTAATAGTTGATTCCATTGAAAAGCCATTATATAAACATAAAGTAAAATTAAGAAGCTACGGGGTTCCTAATTTAGATAGCGATGTTTTTTTCGAAATAAAGTTTAAGTATAAAAGTATGGTTGGAAAAAGAAGAATAAAATTAACCCTTAAAGAGTTTAATGATTATTTAGATAACCATAATTATAATAATAGTCAAATAATGAAGGAAATAGATTATTTATTTAAACTTTATAACTTAGAACCGTCATATTTTATTGGATATGATAGAAAAAGCTATTGTGGAAAGAATAATGAGGCTCTTAGAATAACAATTGATTCTAATTTGAGAAGCAGAACTAATAATTTATCTTTAGAATTAGGAGATATAGGAACTCAATATTTTAATAAAGAATTGTTTATTATGGAAATTAAAACGTTAGGTGGGATACCAATGTGGTTAACTAAAACGTTATCAGATTTAAAAATATATCCAATTTCATTTTCTAAATATGGAAGTATATATAAAAAAGATAAGGAGAAAGAATTATGTTAAAAAGTTTATTTACGAGCACAAGTAGTACTAGTATTGATTTATCAACAATATTAATATGTACTATAATTTCATTAATTTTAGGAGTTATTATTGCACTTACTTATAAAAAGACAACAAAATATAGTAAAAATTTTCTAATAACTTTAGCAATACTACCCGTATTAGTACAAACCGTTATGATTATGGTAAATGGTAAGAGCTTTTAGTCTTATTAGGTTTAGGAGTATCCCTGGTAATTCAAAGGAAATACTAAGCGTTTTCTTCGCTATGGCAATTGGACTTGCAACAGGTATGGGACACGTTTTCTTCGCTAGCATAATGACCGTTTTGGTAGCGCTTGCAATCATTATATTAAGTAAGATAAAATTATTTGATATAAATGAAAAGGAAAGAGTATTAAAAATATTGGTACCAGAGAATTTAGATTATACTAATATGTTTAATGATATTTTTGAAAAGTATGCAAAAGAATTTAGCTTAGAAAAGGTTAAAACAATTGATATGGGTACCATGTTTGAATTAAGTTATCGAATCACTTTAAAAAGTGATAGTAATGAAAAAGAATTTATTGATGATTTAAGAATAAAAAATGGTAATTTAAAAATATCATTAACTCATGAGTTGGAAGGTTCTGAAATATAATTATGAAAAATAAAAAGAGTTTAAAAGAAGAGATACGTGTCAAGGATATAAGTACAAAAAAAACAGTT
>CAZBUA010000112.1:1320-2001 GCA_964494975.1 uncultured Muribaculaceae bacterium | reverse complement strand
TATATTCTTAATTATGATTATCATTAACATAAATAGTAGGTTTTTTATTCGTAATCCTGAAGTAATGTTTATGGACGTTGGGCAGGGGGACAGTACGATTATTATTTTACCAAAAGGACACGTGATAATGATTGATACGGGAGGGAAGATGATGAGTGATTATTCAATAGCTAAAAAACAGACAATACCATATTTAAACTCGGTAGGTATAAATAAGATAGACTGTTTAATACTCACTCATGGAGATTATGATCATATGGGAGAAGCTACTAACTTAATTGATAATATTTATGTTAAAGACATAATAATTAATAATGGTTCAATTAACAAAAATGAATCAAAAGTTATTAAAAAGCATAAGGTTATTAATACTAAAAATAAATATGCTATAGATAATTATGTATTTTACTTTTTAAATAATAAAGATTATGGCGAAGAAAATAAGAACAGTATTGTTATTTATTTAAATATAAATAATAATAATTTATTGTTTATGGGAGATGCAGATAAACAAACCGAAACTGATATAATTAATGAGTATAATTTACCAAATATGGATATATTAAAAGTAGGTCATCATGGTTCTAAGACGAGTTGTGGTGATGATTTTATAACGGCAGTTAGTCCTAAATACTCGATAATATCCGTTGGTAAGGATAATAAATTTGGGCATCCTAATAA
>CAZBUA010000112.1:0-1310 GCA_964494975.1 uncultured Muribaculaceae bacterium | reverse complement strand
AAGCATAAAATTTGTATTTAGGAAAAATATGGTTAACAAATTCTTTTGTAAGCCATATATTATTGTAGAACGCTGATGCATGATAAAGCGTTTTTAGATAGATTGGAAGGCTAAATATTTATAGCTTTCCTTTTTTTATTATGATATAATACCATTCAAAAGAGGGAATGTGTTATATGAGTACTCAAATATTACCATTATTTATGAATGATAGAAACTTATATTTAAAACCAGATAAGATCAAAGAAAAAGCTGAGGATCTTGAATTATTTTTGATGGATGAATCAAAAATGAATAGTAAAGATTTTGCTAAAAAGGTTTTGTTAGCGAACGAAGTACAATCAAATAATGGTGTAGAAGGATACTATGATGATATTGGTAAGATAAAAGAAATTGTAAAAGATAAAAGAAAATATAAAAACACTACCGAAGAAGATAAAAGACGAATATTAAATCTTTATGCTGGATATAAATACATAATGGGCAATCATGATATAAACAAAGATAATATATCACAATTATATAGTACCCTTAGCAACGGATTGCTAGAACAGGAAGACATAAAAGAAATGGGAGAGTATTATAGAAAAAATCCCGTATACATTTATTATTCTAGTGACCTTACAAAGGAACCAGACGTAGGAGTAGATGCAGAATTAATTGACTATAAGATGAATGAACTTATTTCGTTTATTAATAATTACAAAGTGGAAGGCCATGAGACTGACGAATTTATCAAGTCACAAATAATACATTTCTATTTTGTATACGTTCATCCGTTTTATGATATAAATGGAAGAACTGCCAGAACACTTAGTATGTGGCAGCTAATAAATAAAGAAACTTATCCATTTGTTATCTTTAACAGGGGAATTCAACTAAATAAACAAGAATATTATAAGGTTATAAGAGAAGTAAAAAAGTTTAATAACATTACATATTTTATAAATTACATGTTAAATACCGTTTTAACAGAATTAGAAAAAGAACACGTAATGCAATGTATTGCCTCATCATCAAGTGATAAACTAAATGCTGTTGATTATCAGACTTTACAATATTTATTATCAATGAACGGATTAATAACGGTAGGTGATTTTATTAGTATGTATAATAGACATAACGATAAAAAATCTCCAAAGTTCTTACATGAACAAATGATAGAACCATTAATTGATAAAAAAGTAATAATACCAGGAAGAACAACAAACAAGAGTTTATACAGTAATCAGGATAATTATTTATTAGATATTAATAGAAAGTTTATTGATGATAAAAAGATAAGTAACATAAACATACTAAAAAAGAAG
>CAZBUA010000111.1:0-2277 GCA_964494975.1 uncultured Muribaculaceae bacterium | reverse complement strand
CTTTGGACGAATTTCGTAGTTAGCCGCTACCATTACGTATTGACCAAGCATTTTAACTCCATCCTCACGAACCCAATAAGGGTATTCAGCTTCAGTAAATCCCATTAACCTCATGGCATTTATAATTACTGACATATTTAAATTATAATAAGTTTCTTTTCCAGAAGGTCCATTAACTACACCCTTACTTTTAGTTAAAACATCACCAGTCCATGTTGTGACAGGAACTGTCGTTGTTGTTACCGTAGTAGTTGGAGTAGTACTAACAGCTGAAGCATTTGCCATTGAAGCAACATAGTTACTTGGATCAAACGTTTTCTTTACTGTAGAAACAACAACAACATCACTGCTGTTTGCTGAAAATAATATTCCAGCTTTTGAAAAACTAACAAATACCAATAAACATGTTATAAGAACAAGTAAGGTAATCTTAATCTTTCTACTAAAATGTTTCACCTTTTTTCACCTCATAAACCCATCACGGGTTCGTTAATAATCATACCATATATAGGCCTATAAGTCAAATATGGTACCTACTGAATCACCTGTTATGTGTAAAACCTCATCGACAGAAACATCCTTTAATTCCGCAACTTTCCTTGCAATATATAATATTTCTTTAGGACTATTTTTATGTCCTCTATGTGGTTCTGGGGTTAAATATGGACTGTCCGTTTCTAACGAGATACTTGAAATTGGTATGTTTTTAACAGTGTCTACCAACTTCTTAGAATTTTTAAAGGTTATAACACCACCAATTCCAATTAAAAAACCAAGTTTTATTAATTCTTTAGCTGTTTCTAAGCTTCCAGAGAAACAATGAATAATTCCAACAACTTTATACTCTTTTAATAATTTAATTACATCATTTGTTGCATCCCTATTATGAACTATAACTGGTAAATTATGTTCTACCGCAACGTTTAATAAACTTTTAAAAACGTTTATTTGAATATCTTTAGTATCCTTTGTCCAATAATAATCTAATCCAATTTCACCTATAGCTACAACTTTTTTGCTTTGTAGTAAAGACTCTATTGATTTTAAATAATCATTATCTAAATTATCAATGTTTTCTGGACCAATACCTATTGCGGCATATACATTACTGTATTTTGCAGCTAAAGATACCGCTTCAATACTACTTTGTAAGTCATACCCATTTATTATTATTTTATCTACGCCCGCATCAAAACTTTCTTTAATAACATAATCTACATTATCATACTCACTACTTAATACATGGCAATGCGAATCAATTAACATTTATATCACCAAAAAAATTATACCATATTACTAGTATAATTTCATAATTAAAAATCTAATAAACGTGATAAATACTACCACAAAATAAACCATATCTACCGGTTTGTTACTTTCTAAGTAAAGTAACGCTGAAAAAGTTAATAAGCATATAAAAAATATTATTTTTATAATAAAGCCTTTTCTATTACCTACTATTTCTATATGATGTGTCATGTTTTCTTCCTTTCAGTGTATTTTTACCACCTTTACTGCGCACAACAAGAAGAATATAACACACATTTTAATCATAGTAAACAAATGTGACAAATTATTACAAAATTATACAATATTTTACACTTTAAAAATCTGATAGATGATTTTGGATAAATTTAATGGAAAAGTTTATTAAATCTAAATGATTAGTATTATTAGTATTGATAATAATTAATCCTATTACATCACCATTTAAATTTATGTGGTTAATATAAATATTATTGGTTAAATCAATAGATTTTGTCAGTTTTAATTCATTCAATTGTACACTATTATTACTATTAATTATAAGTTTTTCAATTCCAACATCTAACATATTATCTTCTATCATTTGATTTGAATATATAATATTAGACAAATCAGTTATAAATATATTTCCATCTATTGTTTTTGATAATTCTTTTATAAAATTATTAATAAATTCATTACCTTTATCAATTAACGTATGCTTTTTTATTGATAAAGTTTCATTATCATACATGCATATTTCTAATAATTCGTTTTGTTTAATATGCATATTATTTCTAATTTCTTTTGGTATTACAATCCTACCTAAATTATCTATTCTTCTAGTTATTCCAGTTGTTATCATGCGTTCATTCCCTTCATTTTTTAGAATGCATAAAACAACTGTTTTTATTCAATAACATCTAACATTTTTATTAAATAATATAAATAGTGTTCTTCTAAATCATTTGTATTTAAAGTTATTTTTATAATTTTATTAACATAACTAACATCAAAACTTGGTGTTATTTT
>CAZBUA010000110.1:0-2291 GCA_964494975.1 uncultured Muribaculaceae bacterium | reverse complement strand
AATGAAGAAGAAAGCAATGACTTTTATGATACTAAAATAGTAATACCAAAGGTTAATGATTTATTTTCTCCACTATTAACGGTAATACCACTTCAACTAATAGCATATGAGGTAGCTAAAATAAAAGGCTGTAGCATAGATAAACCAAAGAATTTAGCAAAATCAGTTACTGTCGAATAGTGACAAGCAGCCCCAAAACAAATTGACAATTTGACTAAAAAAATATATTATTATAATAGCGTGATTATATCACGCAACTGGTACTCTTACAATATTGTTGAGAGTACACCAAAACCCCCTTGGAGCCATAAGGCTCCTTTTATTTTACTTGCCAAAACCATATATTTGTTTTATAATTAATATGAAGAATAAGGAGAATATGTATGGATAAAGATTTAGAAACGATTAGTATAATTAATCCTGATGGAAAAGAAATGGAAATAAAGGTTATTACCGTTTTAAAAAAACCAGATAGTGATAAATCATTTTTATTATACACGTTTGATGATAAGGCAGAAAATGTTGATATATATGCTTCCATGATCAAGAGTGAAACTGATAATTATGTTTTAGATGCCATTACTGATAAGGAAGATTGGGATATTATACAACAAGCAATTCAAGAATTATCAGAAGAGTAGGTGAAATATATGAATGATAGATTATATAATGACATTATGGAACAGCTATCTAATATGGATGCAGCTAGTCCTATGGAAATAAAGAAATTTTTAGATTTTCAAATGAAGAGTAATAATTCAAAAGAATATATTACAATATGGATAGCATTTGCAAATTATACTTATGATAAAGATTCAATGGTTGCTATTAAAGATTATTGTATTAATGCTTTAAAAGCTAATTTTACTAAAGAAAGAATGCCATCATATTTTAACATGCTTGTTATGAATGATGATTTATTATTAAACATATTTAAATTATGTGGTAAGGATGTTTGTGATAACATTTTTGAATGTGCTAAAAAAGTTTATGAGGATGACATAAATCGTTTAGGTGATTATGACAAAGTAAAACAACTTTATGATAAAAATTATCCAGAAGAAGTAGAGATAAGTTTATCTGAAATAGATGAATCTAACAATTCTTTAAATAGTAGTTATTCTGATGGTGGAGATATGAACATACAAGGGATTACTGATGAATTTAAAGATAGTTTTAAATCAAATAACATAGAATCTTTTAGTAAGGATGACATAAAAGAAACTTCTAAGAATGATTCTATAAATAATCCGACTAAGTACACACCTTCTGATGTTGCTAATGGGTTTGATGTTAATTACAAAAAGTTTAGGGATGATTTAAGAGGTAAAAACATAAGTTTAAGAGGGGTTTCTACCATAAACATGACACCAGCTTTAGAAGAACAATTAATTAATAAACAAGCTATGATTAGTACGATTCAAAATAACAATTTTGCAAAAATTATTAGTAAGTTATTTGGAAATTATAAATTGAGGAATGTTGATGTTGCTATCGATGTACTGAATAATGAAAAAATAATTACTTTGGATAACAATATTAAATTTGATAAAATAGCTACATGTGAATTAAAAATGTTAAATAGAATAAAGAATTCTTGTGATAAGAAAACTGCTCCAAATAATCTTTACAATCCTTATGAAGAAGAAGCAGAAGTAAAAAATAATCTAAAAATGTAATAATTTGTATTAAAAAGATATTTATATTCATAATAAAAATGGTGATTATTATGAAAAAATATCTTTTTTTATTGTTTCTATTTATAATTTATTTAATATTATATTTTAATAATAAGACTGAGCAAGTAATGTCTTATAACGAATCAACTTATGGAGTATCAACATACGTAGTAAGTTTTAATAATGGTATAAATAGCAACAATCTTGTTAGTTTATTAAAATCTTATGATGACGATTATATAATACATGGTATAAATGAGACTGATTTACAATGTAATGACATATTAAATTGTATTGAAGATATATATTTACAAAATAATAATGACTTTTATATTAATAATATAACTACTGGATTTAATGTTTATAACATTAACATTACTTCTTACAGTGATACTTTTGAAAAATTCTTAAATAATAATCATCTTGTTTACAGGTTATTTATATAATTAGGTTTACTTTTTATCATAAAATAGTTATAATTTATTATAGTGAGGTGTATTTATGAAGAATATCATATCTTTTGTAAAAGACAAAATATATTATGTAATGGGTGGTACCATATTATTAATAATAATAATCGTAATAATAGGGGCATGCTCTAATGGCTCTTCA
>CAZBUA010000109.1:0-2315 GCA_964494975.1 uncultured Muribaculaceae bacterium | reverse complement strand
ACAATATTATAAAAAAAAGATATTTAGATAATAGTAAAGGAAATATTTCAAAAATAATTATTAAAGATATTTTATCAATATCATTACCAACTACATCGGTTAGGTTAATATCATCGGTTGGATTTTTTTTAGAACCAATCATATTAACTAACGTCCTTTTAAATACTGGATATACAAATGAATACATAACGTTAGAATACGGGATAATAAATTCATACATAATACCATTATTATCCATACCATCATTCTTTTCAGGATCCATTGCAGCAGCCCTGCTCCCTAATATTACCAAATTATATAGTAATAAAAAATATAAAGAATTTAATCATAAGCTATTAAAAATGTTATTTTTATCAATTATAGTGGGAATCTTATGTTTGATTATAATATTAATAAATCCAAAATACATTCTTAACTTAATTTATAACGTTGATTATGGGATTAATTATATATACATATTAGGTCCTTTCTTTATCTTATTATACATGCAACCTACTTTGTCAGTAGCTATTCAATCTATGAATAAAACTAATTGTCTCTTATTCGTATCACTAATTTCAATAACAATTAAGTATTTAATATTAATTATATTTGGTAATTTAGGTTATGGGATTAGTTCTCTTATCTATTCAATGATAACTGGAATAATAATAACAACAATATCAATATTTATTATGATAATTTTAAACATAAATAAAAGAACCTAAATGGTTCTTTTATTTATCTATCTTTACACTAAAGGTAAGAATGTTAACAAGTATCAAAATAATATACGGTACGTAAGTAACTTCCTTTGTAATTATTTGAAAAACCAAATATATTAATGCCAAAACATCAAGTATTATCATAATTATTCTTTCTGTTTTTAATACTTTTTCTCTTCTTTTTAATTCTTCATTACTCATATTATTGTTCCTTTAACTCGGTTTTAGAACACGTATATCCCTTATTCTCATACGTATCTTTTAAAGTGTCAGCCGTATCCGAATTAGTTGCTTTAACATACATGATAGTTTGTCCATCAACAAGTGATAAATCTTCAAACTCAGCATTACTATATACTAATAAATCATTAAATGTAAAACTGTTACTCTTTTTATCAAAAGTAATGGTATGACCTTTTATTGCAGCATTTTTAATATAAAAAGTTTCATATTGGGTTTTTAAACTCTCAATGGTATCAGTAGTTGAATCACTATTTGAAATGACGTTTAAACTATAATTACTCGTTATTATCTTAGCATTTTCATAATCTGCTGTATAAGTTATACTCACGGTCTCCGCATCACTCTTAGAAGAATAATTACATGTTAGAGTACCTGTTTGGTTATTTATTGTGTTAACAGTAGTTGTTGTAGTCTTGTTTTCTACTTGCTGTTCTTCCTTACCCAAATCAGTCTTATTAGTTATAAAATATAAAATTAGTAATATGCACACTGCTAGTATTATTCCAACAACCGTGTAATTATGTTTCTTATTAGCTACCAAGATTTCATTATTAGTAACAGGATCTATAATTACCGTATTATTTACCGCACCATCATATAGTTCATCCAAATTAATTTCTCTAGTAATGTTTTCGGATTCAGTTACTTCTTCATCTTCTAAATTAACAGTTTCTTCAAAAGTTTCTTCCTTTTTTTCTTTATCTTCCATGTTTAGTACTCCTATTACTTTAATAATACCATAAAAATTAATTTCTAAAAAGAAAAATGTTTTTATTTTACATATTTTACATATTATTATATTCATAATTAAATAATCAATACAATTATGTATTAAAAAATCAGAAAGAATTAATCTTCTTTCTGATCCTTATTATCAGTTTCTGGCCTCATCATTGGAAATAGCACTACATCCCTAATAGATGGTTGATCATATATTAACATCATTAATCTATCAATACCAAAACCTAAGCCTGAGATTGGTGGCATTCCCTGTTCCATAGATAATAAATAATCCTCATCCATATCCATTGTCTCATCGTCACCTTGATCTTTAGCTTTTAATTGATCTTCAAATGCTTGTCTTTGAACAATTGGATTAACAAGCTCAGAATAAGCATTGCAAAGCTCTGTCCCACAAACAACAATTTGAAAAACGTCAACACGTTTTGAATCATCGTCATTTCTCCTAGCTAAAGGTTTTAATACTGAAGGATAATTATATTGATGCTAAATATTGGATGAATCTTATTGGCCCTATACTAAGTTTGATGAGAATTAAGAGGAGAATTGGAAGCACTTTGTTATTGGACTATTTTATGCATACACAATGGATACAAAAACAGGTAAAAAACTATTTACTTCAACAGT
>CAZBUA010000108.1:0-2333 GCA_964494975.1 uncultured Muribaculaceae bacterium | reverse complement strand
ACACTTAACATCAAAAGAAGCAGTTTTATTTTTACAAGTTTTATATATTGATTTCCAAATAATAAGCATAAACATGTCGGTTTTTACAAGATTACCATGCTCATCTACTATTCCTATTCGGTCACCATCACCATCAAAAGCAATACCTAAATCAGCTTTAACTTCTCTTACTTTTTCTTCCAAACTTATCATGTTATCATCAACGGCAGGATCTGGAATATGGTTAGGAAAATCCGGATCAGAATCACAAAACAGTGGTATAACGTTAACTCCTAAATCTCTTAATATATCAGGATTATAATAACATGTGGTACCATTACCACAATCAACAACAACGTTTAGTTTTCTTGGACCTAAGTTTATTTTATTTATAATTAATCTTTTATAATCTAAAGTTAAGTCATATGGGGTAACATGACCAGTACCATTAATAAAGTTATTAGATAATATTATTTTTAGTAGGTCTTGTATTTTCTCCCCATACATTGATCCTTCCTTATCACATAATTTAAAACCATTATCTTCTTTAGGGCAATGACTTGCGGTAATCATTATGGCATAAGGTATGTTAAAGAATTCTCTAGCATAATAAAGCATGGGAGTGGTAACAAGACCAATATCGGTTACTTCTATACCAGATGCTAATAAACCTTTTACAAGATTGGTATTTAAAGCGTTAGAAGACGTTCTATCATCATGTCCAACAATAACCTTTCCATCGGTTAGAGTTGCAAAACCCTTGCCTATTAAAAAAGCTAAATCATTAGTTATTTCCTTTTCATAAACTCCTCTTATGTCATAACTTCTAAATACTTCCTTAACAATTTCCATCTTACAATCCCTCTTTATTACGTGGATGATACTCCTCATAATCCCTTCTTTTTTTAGTATTTGATAAATGAGTATATATTTGAGTGGTCTTAATATTTTCATGGCCTAAAATCTCACCTATTGATCTCAAATCAGCTCCATACTCAAGCATGTGTGTAGCGAATGAATGTCTCAAAGTATGCGGTGAAAAGTCCTTATTTACACCCTGCTTTAAGGCTGTAGCTTTTAATATTTTAAAGAATCCTTGACGGGTAATACCCTTACCATAACTTGAAATAAAAACCTTATCAGTTAAATATCCTTTTAACAAACTATCACGATGAATATTTATATAATCATCCATTATTTTTATCGTATAACTTGCTAATGGTATTATTCTTTCTTTCTTACCCTTACCATAACACCTAACATAACAATCATTAATATTAATATCATTTAAAGATAAATTGCACAGTTCACTAACCCTAAGACCAGTAGCGTACATTAACTCTATCATGGCCTGATTACGATATTCTAATGGTGTTTTAGGATTAATATCTAACAACTTATTTATTTCCTCTACGTTTAAAGTGTTAGGTAGTGTTTTCTTTAACTTTGGAGACTCTATCTTTTCACAAGGATTTTCATCTATCTTATGAGTCATCATTAAATAGTTATAAAATGTTCTAATACTAACTATTTTACGAGCAATGGTCTTATCAGACTCATTTTCTTTATTTAGGTAACTAATATAATCTTTTATGTCAGACGAAGAAACGCTACTAACTAAAGGGTTGTTTAAGTAGTCATTAAACTCTATTAAATCTCTTTCATAAGCACTCTTTGTATTATCACTAAGTTTCTTTTCTATATATACATAATCTATATAATCTTTTATCTCATCTTTCATATGATTCACCTATTATGATTATATCATAAAATAATTACTTTTACATAATTTAATCTACTAATATGTTATAATTATACATGAGGTGATGCTTATGAATAATGAACCTTTAGCAAGTTTAATTAGACCTACTAAGCTTAGTGATATTATAGGTCAAGAACACTTAATAGGTAAAGATAAAATACTTACTAATTTAGTTAAGAATAAAAAGTTATTTTCAATGATATTATATGGTCCTCCAGGTACTGGTAAGACTTCTATAGCGAACGCTATTGCGTGTGAGTTAGATGCTAAAGTAAGATTCTTAAATGCCGTTGTTAATAGCAAGAAGGATTTTGAAATAGTTTTTGAAGAAACAAAGATATATGGAACAATTATTCTTATTGTAGATGAAATACATAGATTAAATAAGGACAAGCAGGACCTACTTCTTCCAATGCTTGAAAATGGTAAGATAATATTAATAGGTCTTACTACTTCTAATCCATATCATAAAATAAACCCTGCTATCAGAAGTAGATGTCAAATATTTGAACTTAAGAGTTTAACTAAAGAACAAATATTAAAAGGATTAAGACGTGCTTGTAAGAAGTTAGATAATATAAGTATTAATAAA
>CAZBUA010000107.1:233-2334 GCA_964494975.1 uncultured Muribaculaceae bacterium | reverse complement strand
CAGGATTGTACTTGCATGGTAGCTTTGGATGTGGAAAAACATATTTAATTTCTCCATTGTTTAATGAGTTAGCTAAAACAAATGTTAAGAGTACCATTGTATACTGGCCAGAATACTTAAGAAGTTTAAAAGCTAGTTTTCAATCAACTAGTAATGATGAGTTTAATAATAAGTTTAATGAAGTTAAGTATGCAAATATTTTATTAATAGATGATTTAGGAGCAGAGGCAGTAACAGCTTGGAACAGGGATGAAGTATTAGGTACGATATTACAGTACAGAATGCAAGAAAACTTACCTACGTTTATTACTTCTAATTTAAATTTAAAAGAGATGGAAGAACACTTAAGTGTTGTTGGTAATAAGTCTGAAAAGGTTAAGGCTGTTAGAATAATGGAAAGAATTAAACAGCTTACCATTGATACTGAAATGGTTAGTAAGAATAATAGGAAGTAATGATGATTGATGTTTATAATTTTGCTAACGTAATTGATGATGTTAGATTAAAAAGTATGTATGACATATTAATAGAAAATTTATTTAAATTACATCCTTCTTTTAAAGAAGAAAGAGATAAATATGATAATAATGATATATATAATAAATGGAAAAGCATGGTAATTAATACTAAAGATTATAGTGTAATTCTTTATGAAGATAAAAATGTTATATATGGATTTTTGAATTATTGTGTTATTGATGGTAAGCTATGGATTAGTGAGGTTCAAGTAAAGAAGGAATATCAAAACAAAGGTATTTTAAAAAAACTTGTTACTAAGTTTATTAATTTAGATGATGTTAAGAAACATGATTTAATTACAATACATATAAATAGTAATAATATTTTGTCGCAAACCGTATTTTCTCATATTGGTTTTAAAAACATTGGTAATACACTTTATGAAATTAATTATAATACCTTGTTAAACTGGGTAAATAAGTCTTAGCAATTATTGACTTAATCGTTTAATTGTGCTATTATTTAGGCATTAAAGCAAAGAAGAGGACAACGTTATAATACTTACTTAAAAGAGAGCTTATGGTTGGTGTAAATAAGTTAAGTGATGTTATGATTACTACCTTGAAGCTGAACTCGAAAGATGTTTCCGTGATTACTTATCACGTTATCAAATTAAGTTATAAGGTAGGATGGTACCGCGCACAAAGCGCTCCTTGTTTTTACAAGGAACGTTTTTTTATTGAAATGGGGTGTTATTATGATAGACAAGTGGAAGTTAGCCATTAAAGAGTTTTTAAAGGAATATGAAGATGATGATATGGTAGTGGGAGCATTACTATGTGGTAGCTACGCAACAGGTAATCAGAATGATAATTCTGATATTGATATTCAGTTAATACTAAAAGATGATGCTACGTATCAAGAAAGAGGTTGTTTAGAATCTAATAGTTACTTAATAGAATACTTTATGAATCCAATACATAAAGTTAAATCATACTTTGAAAGTAATTATGAAGAAGGAAAGAACGTCATGGCAAACATGTTTGCCTTTGGTAAGATTATTTATGATGTAGATGGTAGTGTAAAGATGCTACAAGACTTAGCATTAGAATATGTAGATAAACAAATTAACATGATAACATCCGATAATCTAAACATGAATAATTATTATATATGGGATAATTATAGTGAGTTAAAGAGTAGTTTAGAAGAAGATGATTTAGACTTTAACAGTACTTATTTTGAACTGTTAAAAACCATATTTGAGTCTTATTATGAGTTCTTACAATTACCTAAGATACCAAGTGCTAAGACTTATAGAATATTAACTGATAAAAAATATAGAAGTAGATATCACATATATAACATACCTGAAGATAAGTTTGTAAAGTTATATTTAAAGTGTTATGAAATAGATAAACCAGAAAATATGTACAGACGTATTACTGATTTAATAGATTATTACTATGATAAGATAGGTGGCTTTAACATAAGGTCATTTAAAAGAAGAAAGGAATTAGAACAATGATAAACATAAAAGAAGATGAACAATTAAACATGCTTAATCATTCTTGTGCTCATTTAATGGCACAAGCTGTAAAGCATTTATATCCAGAAGCTAAGTTTTGGGTAGGACCAGTAA
>CAZBUA010000107.1:0-223 GCA_964494975.1 uncultured Muribaculaceae bacterium | reverse complement strand
ATTCTATTATGATATAGACTTAGGAGATGTTACTTTAGCAGATGAAGATTTAGAAAAGATAGAACATGAGATGAAGAAGTGTGCTAAGGCTGACAAGAGAATATACAGAGAAGAAATATCTAAAAAGGAAGCTTTAGAGAAGTTTAAAGATGATCCATATAAGATAGATTTAATAAACAGAATGGATGAAGATAATACCGTTATATCTTGTTATACTCAAGGA
>CAZBUA010000106.1:0-2474 GCA_964494975.1 uncultured Muribaculaceae bacterium | reverse complement strand
TTTAAGAGTATGATGTCTTCATATATAGGTGAAGTTGATTATAATGATGAAGAAAAATTATATGTAGGAGCTGACTTCCCAGATAATAATGATGCAATTACCGAGATAGATATCATTAATAATGAGATTAAGTCTGATGAAGATGATGAACTATCTAATCATGAAAAAGAAGCTATTGTTGTTGCAAACAGGGTAAAGGAGTTATTAGATAGTAAGTATCAAGTATATGATAAGTCTGGTAATTATAGATGTATTAGACCAAGTGATATAGCAATATTATTTAGAAGTTTAACTTATGCTGATAAGTATCGTATGGCTATGGAAAATAGGGGTATTAGTGTTTATGTTAATAAGGATGTAGACTTTTTTGATAATTATGATGTTATGTTAATAATATCAATACTTAAGGTTATTGATAACGTATATGATGATGTATCTTTAATGAGTGTGTTAAAGTCTAGTATCTATAACATAAGTGATAATGACATAGCATCATTAAGAATAGATAATAAATATGGATATTTATATGATGCTATTATTAATGGTAATAATAACAATATAAAATGTATTTTAAAACAATTTAAAGAGTTTAGAAATTATGCTAATAACAATACTAATGCTAACACGTTAAGTTATGTATATAATAAATTATCTTTAATAGAAAAACTCGGATTAAATAAAAATAAGATCAAAAATTTAACATTAATGATTAAGAGTGCTGAAGATTTTGATAATGGTAGTACTAAGAGTATCCATGAGTTTGTATCTTATATAGATGAGATATTGGTAGATAAATCATCATTTAAGGGTAGTATACCTTTATCAGATGGTGATAATGTACTGATTTCTACCATTCATAAGTCAAAAGGATTAGAGTATCCTATCGTGTTTGTATGTGAGATGGGATATAAGTTTAATGGTGAGGATAATAAATCAAACATGCTATTTAATAATGAACTTGGAATAACTTTTAACATAACGGATTATGATAATCATTACAGCTACGAACCAGTTGTTAAAAAAATGTTTAAGAAGAAAATGAGGTTATCACAATTATCAGAAGAGTTAAGAGTGTTATACGTAGCGCTAACTAGAGCTAGGGAAAAATTAATAATAACTGGGTATGTTAACAACTTAACCAAGACCGTATTAGATGCATCCTTCTTAATAGGAGATAATGATACTTTAGATAATTTATATTTAGAAAGTTCTGATACTTATTTAAAATGGATAATTGGGTGTCTATTAAAACACAAGGATGGTAAATTATTAATAGATAAAACTGATGCTAATGTTAAAACTTTTGCAAATGATTGTAATTTTGATTTAAAGGTTATTGACGCAATAAATATTAAAGATGAAAACTTAGATGATAAAACTTTACAAAATATAAATGATACTGATGTTGTAATAAATAATTATGATGATTCATTATCTAAAGTTCCAAGTTATTTAAGCGTGTCTGAAATCAAAACTAATAATCATAAATTTTATAGAAAACCATACTTTTTAAATAGTGATGTAAAGAGTACTAACGTTGGTACTTTGTATCATAAAATATTTGAATTATTACCAGTTATGAAGTATGGTATTAATAATTTAAGAGATACTTTAGATGATTTAGTAAGCTGTAATAAATTAAGTAAGGAAGAAGTACTTAAAATTGACATGGACAACGTTTTATCTTATCTAACTAGTGATTTATATGATATGATATTAATGGCTGATAAAGTTTACAAAGAGTATCCAGTTACTTTTAAAGCACCAGCGTCATTATATGATATAAACATGCAGGGAGACATATTGGTAGACGGTATAATTGATTTATTGTTTTATTATGATGAATCTTATTATATAGTTGATTATAAAACTGATAATGTTTCTGATATGGATGCTTTGGTTGAACTTTATAAAAAACAATTAGATTTATATGAAATTGCTATTATGAATAAAAATAATGTTAAAAAGGTAAGAAAATTTTTATATTCTATAAAGCTTAATAAGTATGTAGAAGTGTAGGAGGTAATAATCATGAATGATATATTTAATGCAATTGAAGATGAGAAGAAAAGGCAGCAAAACACAATTGAATTAATAGCATCAGAAAACTTTGTTTCAGAAAACGTATTGAAGGCTCAAGGAAGTATTCTTACAAATAAATATGCAGAAGGTTATCCTGGTAAGAGATATTATGTTGGTTGCGAATATGTTGACGTGGTAGAAAAAATCGCCATTGATGATGCTAAAAAATTGTTTGGAGTCAAGTATGCTAACGTTCAACCACATTCTGGTTCTTCAGCTAACATGGCGGTTTATAGAGCTTTATTAAATCCTGGAGATAAGGTTTTAGCAATGTCGTTAGAGGCTGGTGGTCATTTAACACATGGACATTCATTAAGTTTTAGTGGTAATGATTATAACTTTATACCATATACGGTAGATAAGGAAACTTGTCAAATAAATTATGAAGAAGT
>CAZBUA010000105.1:0-2509 GCA_964494975.1 uncultured Muribaculaceae bacterium | reverse complement strand
AGTTAGTATAAATTTTATTAAAAGACATATTTTTTACTAGAGGTGTTAAAGTGAAAAAAATATGTTTTTTTATTATCTGTTTTATGTTGATATTACCCATTATTAATGCGGAAGAAACAACCACTACAAATATTGAAACAACAACTACTAAGGTCATAGAAGAAAAACAAGAAGAACAAGTAATTAATGATGGTAAGAGTGCTATTTTAATAGAGGCTTCTAGTGGTAAGGTGCTTTATGAGAAGAACTCCCATGAGAGATATGCTCCAGCTTCAATGACAAAAATCATGAGTATGATATTAATATTAGAATCTATTGAAAAAGGAAATTTAAAATGGAATGATATTTTGGTTACTAGTGAGTATGCATCATCCATGGGTGGTAGTCAGATATTCTTACAGCCTAATGAAAAGATGAGTGTAAAAGATTTATTTAAGTCGGTAGCGATAGGTTCTGCTAATGATGCAACGGTTGTTTTAGCGGAAAAAGTAGCGGGTAGTGAAGCTAAGTTTGTTAAGAAGATGAATGAAAAAGCTAAAGAATTGGGACTTAAAGATACTAACTTTAAGAATGCTGTTGGATTAGATACTGCTAACCATTATTCATCAGCATATGATATGTCTTTAATGGCTAAAGAATTAGTTAAGCATGAAAAAATATTTGAGTTTTCAGTTATTTATGAAGATTATTTAAGGCAGAATACTGATAACAAGTTCTGGCTTGTAAATACTAACAAACTTATTAAAACTTATGACGGAGCAGATGGCCTTAAAACTGGTTATACTGAAGAAGCTGGATATTGTTTAACCGCTACTGCTAAGAGAGATAGTATGAGGTTAATAGGAGTTATCATGGGAGCTAGTGATAGCAAAACTAGAAATGATAACATGAGTAAGCTGTTAGATTATGGATTTAATGGATACGAAATGCAGGTTGCGGTATCTAAGGGTGAGGTAATTATGAAGAAGGATATCTTGGTAGCGAGTAATGAGACCGTAGAGATAGTTCCCACTAATGATGCTAGTGTTTTGGTCCAGGTAGGAGAAGAAAAAAAGTCATTAAATTATAAAGTTAAACTTGGCAAAATAAAACCTCCTATTAAAAAAGGTGAGGTAATTGGTACTTTGTATTTAAAAGATGGTAATAAAGTTATTAGTAAAGTAAGTTTGACGGTTAAAAAAGACGTAAAGAAGGCAAGTATTTTTAAACTGTACGGAAGAACAATCAAGTCAGTATTAGGCAATTTTTAGTACAAAATATATTAAGGTATGTTATAATACGTACACGAGGTGAAAGTATGCGTAGTAAAAAAGAGGAAGTTATAACAATAAAGATGTATTTAAAAAAAGAAATAAAAGAAAGTGTAACATTAAGTCTTTTAATTCAAAATCTTTTTATAGGTGATGTTGATGTTAATGCTTTTTTTAAAACTTTTGATGAGTTATTAGAAAGTCATGATCCTAAAGATGTTTCAGATTTTATTATGAACCCTGATAATTCTTGTAACATCGCAATCTTTGGAGCATCAGTAACTGGTTTAAATAAGATAAATGCATATAATGGTATGGGACATTATCAAAACACAGTTAGTTCTTTAGGAGCTGCTCATTCATTATCAAAAACAAGGTAGAAATACCTTCTTTTTTTATTTATAAATGTTATAATATGTTTAGGAGTTGATAAAATGAACGTAACTATATTAGGAGCAGGAGCTTATGCTTTAGGTCTTGCCTTAAGATTTAATAAAGCTAAAAATAAAGTAATAATATGGAGTAAGGTATCAAGTGAAATTGATGAATTAAATAAAACTAAGATGAATAATAAGGCGCTGCCAGGGGTAAAGATGCCAGGTAATATTATTTATACTACTAATACCAAGATGGCTATAGAAGGAAGTAATATTGTTGTTATAGCGGTTGCTACTAAGTTTGTTAGGAGCGTTTGTGAAGAGATAAAGCCATACGTTAAAGATAAACATATCGTGATAGCTTCTAAAGGAATAGAACAAGATACTAACATGTTTGCCAGTAACGTTGTAAAGGAAGTATTAAAGACTAAGAAATTATGTACTATTTCAGGTCCTTCATTTGCAAAGGACATGGCTGGTGGTGATTTAATAGGACTTTCTTTAGCAACTACTAACGGGCTAACAAAAAAATGCGTATTAAAGTCACTAGGTAAAGCTAATTTAAAATTAAGAGTTACCAATGATTTTATAGGAGTAGAGTTATCAGGTACCATGAAGAACGTTATCGCAGTAGCGGCAGGCATGCTTGATGGTATGAACGTATCTGAATCTACCAAGGCAATGTTTTTAACTGAAAGTATTAATGATGTAAGACATTTAATTAAGAAATTTAAGGGTAATGAAAAAACCATTATGTCTTTCGCTGGTTTTGGGGATATATTATTATCATGTACTTCTGAATCAAGTAGAAACTATTCATTTGGAGAGTTAGTTGGTAAACAAACTAGTAAAGAAGAATTAGAGAATTATTTAAAAACTAAC
>CAZBUA010000104.1:2203-2520 GCA_964494975.1 uncultured Muribaculaceae bacterium | reverse complement strand
ATTATATCCATGTTTTTTTAACACACTTATTATTTTATAATACATATCACTTTCTTCATCATCTGATAATTCCTTAACATTATTAATTCTTAACATAGTATGTTCTTCATTAATTAAACAATAAGTACTAATATGCTTTACGTCAAGTTCTAACATCACGGTTAAATCACTAATTAAATCTTCATTACTCTCACCCGGTAACGCATAAATTAAATCCATGTTAATATTATCAAAATACTTTTTAGAAAGCTTAACACTATTAATCATATCATCTTTATTAATACTTCTATTTAATATATTCTCATACTTATCATTAA
>CAZBUA010000104.1:0-2193 GCA_964494975.1 uncultured Muribaculaceae bacterium | reverse complement strand
ACGTTTGAATCCCTATACTAAGTCTATTAACACCATTATTTTTTAATAAAGATAATAACTCTTCATCAATATCATCATAATTACATTCAAAAGTAAACTCATAATCATTATTAAGATTAATACGTTTTAATATACTAAATAATATTTCTAGTTCTTTTTTATCTAAAGAACTAGGGGTTCCTCCTCCAACGTACAAAGTATCAATTATTTCATTATTATAATTACTAATTATTTCTTTATCTAAAGCTACAAGATAATCTTTAACAACATTTTCATCATAATAATTCTTACAAAAATCACAATAAGAACATATCTTCTTACAAAAAGGAATATGAATATAAACAGACTTTACTGTATTATCTTTGAACAATTCTTATCACCACACTCTATATAATCATTATAACAATCATCACAATACTTAATTAGTTTATCATTATCTTTTATAATATCATCACTTGCATATATTTTTAATTTCTCATTTAAAACAATTTCGTTTTTAATATCATGATCATATCCAATTAAAGATCTGGCATAAAGTGGATAACAATATTTATTATTAATAACGTTGTATCCATAAAACTTATTAGTAATACCCTTTATATGCGCTACAAAAGAAAAAGTATTACTTTCCCTCTTATTATTATTAACATCATATATAAAAGAATCTTCTTCATTATAAATAATAATCTTACCATTACCAATACTATAATAAGCTGCAAACTTTAATATATATTTATCTGGCACATAACCATCTTTTACTTTTTTAAACTTAGTATCATGTAAATCTACTAAGTACATATCATCACCTTGTCTATATATTAACCTTCCATTATCAAATAACATTAATCCGTTAGCTACATCATTATTATCTAGCTCTTCTTTGTTAGCTTTTGACTTTCTAATTGGTACTACAACATTTAAATCCTTATCAATAACCCCGGTATAAACATCATACAAATTATCATTAATAGCGTTAGCACTAATAATGGCAGTATATCCATCTAACAATATTCTACCATTAACATCTATTTTAATAGAATACCCATTAGATATAATTTCTTTTATATCTTCATGATAAATATTAGCTTTAATCTTTTTCATAATAATTCCTCTTAATTATCATCAACACTTAATACTGATAGAAATGCCTCTTGAGGTATTTCTACATTACCAACCCTCTTCATTCTTTTCTTACCTTCTTTTTGCTTTTCAAGTAGTTTTCTCTTACGAGTAATATCGCCACCATAACACTTCGCTAAAACGTTCTTTCTCATGGCTTTAATATCAGACCTTGCAATAACTTTATTTCCTATAGAAGCCTGTATTGGCACTTCAAATAACTGTCTTGGTATTAACTTTCTTAAGTTTTCTACCACAACCTTACCCCTTTGATATGCAAAATCTTTATGAGTAATGGTAGACAAAGCATCAACTTCCTCACCATTTATTAATATTGTCATCTTAACAAGATCACTACTCTTATATCCTATAATTTCATAATCAAAAGAAGCATATCCCTTAGTATATGATTTTAATTTATCATAGAAATCATACACAACTTCTGATAGAGGTATTTCATAATGAATATTAACCCTGGTTTCATTGACATAAAATGTCACAGATAGTTAAAATTAATATTCCCATAATCCATATTAATATAATTACCCCTCTTATTCTGACAAAGCTCCATTATCTGACCTATATAGTCAGTAGGTACTAAAATATTAGTCCTAATATATGGCTCTTTAATATCACTAATAATGGTTCTATCTGGTAACTCATTAGGGTTATCAACCATTACCATCTCACCATTAGTTAGGGTTACTTCATAAACAACAGAAGGAGAAGTTGCTATTATTTCAATACCAAACTCACTTTCAATCCTCTCTTCAATAACATCCATATGAAGCATTCCTAAAAATCCACAACGGTATCCAAATCCTAAAGCCGTAGAAGTTTCAGGTTCAAAAGAAAGTGATGAATCATTTAGTTTTAGTTTTTCTAAAGCATCTCTTAAATCTCCGTACTTACTAGATATAGTTGGGTATAATCCGCAGAAAACCATTGGTTTCATTGGCTTATATCCAGGTAACGGAAGGACGTTATTCTTTTCTAAAGTAATGGTATCTCCTACCTTTATATCACTAACACTCTTAATAGAAGCACATAAATATCCTACTTCTCCCGCTCCAA
>CAZBUA010000103.1:0-2555 GCA_964494975.1 uncultured Muribaculaceae bacterium | reverse complement strand
CTTCAGCAGAAAGATTGTTTTCATTACACGTTCCATTCTTCATTTTTTCAAGAGCACCTTCAAACTGAGTAAATAATTCACTATTATCAACAGATATATGACTTACAAAATAAGTTTGAAACATCTGAAGTATTGCGTTTACTAAATCAGCCAAATCACCAGTTGCTTTTACAAGCTGAACACCATACTTATTAAGCTCGGTATTAGCAACTATTGCTAATGCTGAAGAAAAATATAGTCCACCAGCTGGTGATGTATTTACTAAATGGTTATATTCACCAATCTCCTTTATAGCTAAAGTCCCATTCTTATAATAATCGTAATATGAATTATATATTACAACACCACTACTTTCAATGTCTGGGTAATCATTATTATACATTTTGATATACAATGTATCTTTCAAATCCTCATTTATTGTTTTGGTATAGGTTTGAAAACCATCAATCGTTACAGTAAGTACATATGTATCCTTTGGTAAATTATAATTAAAATAGGTCGCACTAGCACTAGAAACATTTATTTTTTTAGTAAAAGTAGAACTATCGCTTTTAAAAGCTATTGTTGCAACAGAATCATTACCAATATTTTCTAATACTGCACCTTTACATTAATGTAGTTTGTTAAGTCCGTACTCTCACAAACATCATTTGCAGATAACTTGTTTATATCGCTATCACCAACACTTGCCTTAAGACCATTGGCACCTTTAAAATATGATAATCCTACCATAACAAAAAGAATACAAAAGACTATTGAAGAAGAAATTATTGCCTTCTTTTTTGAATAATTATTCATCTTATCACCTATCCTATATAAATAGATTTTATCATATTTTTTTATTTATCGCAACAAAAAAGCAGATTATTCTGCTTCATTAGTTTCAGGATTAGATAATGAGGTTAAAATACCTTCAATTAACTTCCATTCTTCATCAGTTTCTATTGGTAATAAAACTGGATTTTCTTCTTCCGGATTATACAACGATGCATAAACCTTGGTATTTCCTTCTTCATCCAAAGAACTATCAGTATATGCTATGTAATTCTTTTTAGTTTTTTCATCTTCATAAGTAAAAAGTACTTCACATTTTACTTCTTGTCCGTCATCCCCAATTATTGTAAATTCATTTTTCTTATTTTCTTCATTAGTCATTATTATTTTCCCTTTCTAATATCTAAATAGTTTTGTAATATGATGGTTGCTGCTAGCCCATCAACTTTAGTTTTTCTTTTCTTTCTTGATACGTCTGCTGATAATAGCACTCTATTAGCAGTTACCGAAGATAATCTTTCATCTTGAAAATCAATTTCAATATCAAAATTATTTTCTAATATGAGTTTAAAGTCTCTTGATCTTTGAACCGCAAACCCTTCAGTATTATTCATGTTTAAAGGAAGTCCTAAAACAAGCTTTTTAGCATCATAATACTCAATTATTTGCCTTAATTCATCAATTGATTCTTCAGGTTTATTTTCTTCAAACCTGATGGTTTTTATACCAGTTGCAATTGTTTCAGTAGCATCACTAACCGCTATTCCTAAAGTTTTTGTACCAAGATCTAAACCAAGTATTCTCATTAATCTAAGTATTCCTTTATAAGCAATTCTAAAATCTTACTACGATCAATGGTAAGTATTTTATTTCTAGCTTCTTTATGATTAGATATATAACCAGGATCACCACTCATAAGATATCCTACTAGTTGGTTTACAGGATTATATCCTCTTTCTTTTAAAGCATCACAAACTTCCTTAATCGTTTCCTTTACCAATGCGTCATTAATGTTTTCAACATTAAATAAATACGTAGTTGATGACATATTATCACTCCTATTCATACTTGATAATTATATTCTAACATTATTTAAAATAAATATCAATAAAAAAGGATAGGTTACCACTCTATCCAATTATTTGCAGCTTTAAGCTCACTTATTATTTGTAAATGTTCTTGATAAGTCTTAGTAAAATGTGTCTTTCCGGATTTATCCGCCACAAAATAATAATAATCATTATTAGTAGGTTCTAAAACGGCCAATAAAGAACTTTCTCCAAAGTTTGATATAGCTCCTACTGAAAGTTTACCTTCCATTTTAGGGCCTCTAGTGTTATATGGATTATAAGTATTAAGTTCCTCAGAGGTTAAATCGCGTTCACCTAAATCAACTTTACATGCATAATAAGTAGTAACATCACTGCCTAGTGCCATACCACTATTTAAACGATTATAAAACACTCCTGCTATCATCTTACGATCACTTTCATATATTCCTTCAGACTCAACTATTGATGCTAAAGTAACTAATTCATTAATACTGTAAGAACTATCATCAATTAAAGAACGATACTTAGTAAATATTTTGTCAGATTGATCTAGCATAGCTTCAATAACACTTTCTAAAGAAGCATTATTATTAAATAAATAAGTATCCGGAAATAAATATCCTTCTAATGGATAATAAATATCATTATTCTTAATATCATCTGTTAAGAACCAATACTTATTTATTAAAGTGTCTATATAAGTATCATCATTCATCTTTGATAATACTT
>CAZBUA010000102.1:0-2559 GCA_964494975.1 uncultured Muribaculaceae bacterium | reverse complement strand
TATTAAAAGTACCTTTGTCAAATTTTACTAATATTGTCATATATTCATCAGATGATTTTACGCCTTCTGAATTCATTTCAATATATCCATTATTTACATAGGCAGTACCACCATATTTACCATAACCCCAAACATCAAGAGAATCGCTATAAGCTGCATCACCATATATTTTGACATGGACATTATTAACACTAACACCACTATGTACTAAATTTTGATAGATTATATCAGCATCAGTTGTTGTTGCAACAAAGCCTTCTAAATCATAAGTAATTGTGTATTTATTATCACCATACTTACTAATTCCCCAACATATTTCAAGGCCTTCATCAGTATAATTATATCCGTTTTTATATGCTTTGTAATCAAACGATTCATTTATATCCCAGTCATCTAAATAAGTATATTCACTAGTTAAATCGGATACTTTAAAATTAGAAATCTTCATGTCCCCTAGGTTTGTAAAAGATTTATATAATTCAGTATCAGAAGAATAACTTGTATTCCATACCTCAGTAACGTGTCCAGTACCATTATTATCAACATAAATACTCATATCAATATTTGATATGCTATTTGCTTTAACAGTAATGGGCAATATCAACATTAACGAAACAGTTATTATAAAGCCAAATATTTTTTTCATATAACCTCCATTTAAAAAAAGTCTACATGCGTAGACTAAAATTTAACTTCAACGTTCTTTTTTTCTTCTTCGCTAGCTTCAAAGAAAGTTTCTGGTTTAAATCCAAACATTCCAGCTATTATGTTAGATGGGAACATTTCAATTTTGTTTTTATAAGTTAATACTGAGTCATTATAAAACTGACGAGCATAACTAATCTTGTCTTCTGTATCTTTTAAATTATCTTGTAAATTAATAAAGTTTTCGTTAGCTTTTAAGTCTGGATAACTTTCAGCAAGTGCAAAAAGCTTTCCTAAAGCGTTTGTTAATTCTCCTGAAGCTTTCATTTCTTCTTCTGGTGTTTTTGCACTAACAGCCTTGCCTCTAGCTTCTACTACGGCTTTTAAAGTACCTTCCTCATGTTTGGTATATCCCTTAATAGTTTCTACCATATTTGGTATTAAATCATTACGTCTTTTTAATAATACGTCTATTTGAGACCACTGATCCTTTACCTTATTTCTTAAACTTACTAATGAATTATAATTACCTACTATGAAAATAAGTAATAATACGACTACAATTGCAATAATTATAAATGCTATCATTTTCATTTCCTCCTATGATTAAATCATATAATATATTTTAATAAAAAGCAATATTTATTATGTTATTTTACACTGTCTTTGCTTTTTATACTTTGTATCTTATTAGTTATATCAGGTTTATATGCCCTAACTATGGCCATTAAGATTATCGTTAGTGGAACTGCTATAACAATACCGGTAAATCCAAATAACACGCCACCTGCGGTTACTGCAAATATTGTAAGTAACGCTGGCAACTGATTAGTTTTTCCATATATTTTAGGTGATATAACATAACCATCAATATTAGGAAAAATAAGTGTAATAATTAGTGTTAAAATAAATAATCTTGGTGATATAACAGAAGCTATAACAAGTGCAAAAACGTTGGTAATAATACCACCAAAATATGGAATTATAGTTGTTATACAAGCTAAAACACCAAGTAATAAGAAGTTTGGATGACCTATTATTAAGAACAACATTGTATATTCAAAGAACTGAATTATCATAAATATTCCAAGACCTTTTAAATAAGAATATATTTCATTATCAATAGTTGATAATAAATTATATGTTTTAGTTGACTTTACCATTATAAACTCTTTTACTTTTTTTCTTATATTTTCCATATCTGCCAAAAAGTATACGGATACTATTAATGTAATAACAGTCTTTGAAATATAATCAATAGACGTATTAATAATCCCAAATATTGAACCTGATGATATCATTGATTTTAAGCTATCAATCATCTTTGTTGAATACTCTCCCACGGTATCATTAACAACTTTCATATCAATATTATATTTATTTGCAAAATCATTTGATATTTCATTCAGACTAGATAAAAGGTTTGTTAACTGATTTACAAATACCGGAACAACAAAATATATTACCAATCCAACTATTATAAGTATAACTAACAATATAAGAATAATGCCTAAAGCTTTTGGAAGTTTCTTACTTTCTAAGTACTTTAAGAATGGATATAATACGTACGCAATACCAAAAGCAACTATAAAAGGTAATAGTACGTTTATTATCTTACCTACTACTCCAGTCCATAACCCGCTCATTAAAAATAATAAATATATTATTCCTAAAATAAGTAAAATGTTAAGAAGTTTGTAATTTAATTGTTTTTTCATAAATCAACCTCGCTATCTATTGTTATTGTTACTGGTCCATCATTGGTAAAAGTTACTTTCATATCTTCACCAAACTCACCAGTTTGAACATTTATGTTTCTACTTATTAATTCCTCATTAAACAAATTATACATTTTCTTTGCATCTTCATAAGCCATTGCTTTTGAAAAAGAAGGCCTTCTACCATTTAATATGG
>CAZBUA010000101.1:0-2586 GCA_964494975.1 uncultured Muribaculaceae bacterium | reverse complement strand
TTCATGAAATAGGTCATATAATAATTTCTTGTTACTACAAGTGGAATATATCCAGAATAGATATTTATGCTTGTGGTGGCTACATAACTTATGATGATGTAATTGATAAACCCTTTAAAGAAGAATTTATGATAGCAGTAGCTGGAATAATATCACAAAGCATCTTCTTTTTATTTGTCTATTTATTATTACCAGAGCCCGTTGTATTCATGTTTAAAAAGTATTATTTAGCAACTTTAATATTTAACTTAATACCAATAATACCACTTGATGGATCTAAGATAACATACATATTATTATGTAAATATCTACCATATAAGTTAGCTACAAAAATAAATTCATACTTGTCATTCATAATACTTATCATGTTTTTTATCCTGTTTATTAATAAAATAATACAATTGGAATATGGATATTTAATAGTTGTTTTTTTTCTTATTGGAAAACTATATGAGTACATAAAAAGTATTCCGTATTTATTCTATAAGTTTTTATTTGAAAGATATTATAAACCGATAAAGACTTTTAATTATGAATATTTAAACGTGCCCGACGTTAAGTTAATGAAAAGAATGAAAAAACATTTTTTTCTAGTTAAAAAACACTACAGGTCTGAGCGGGAAGTGTTATCAAAAATGTTTGACTTATAACGGTTTGTGTGATAAAATGTATACGTTTGTATGACTTCTGGTCTGCAACCACTCAGAATAGGTTTAAAGAGAAAACAATTATGTACCTTAATGGTGAGTCTAAGTTTATAAAGAAGGAGGTTACATTTTATGAAAGCAGTTATTGAAACTGGTGGTAAACAATACCTAGTTGAAGAAGGATCTGTAATTTATGTTGAAAAACTAGATACAGAAGCTGGAAAGAAATATACTTTTGATAAAGTAATAATGGCTGATAGTAAGATTGGTACACCATACGTAAATGGCGCTACTGTTGAAGCTAAAGTTGAAAAACATGGTAAACAAAAGAAAATAGTTATTTTCAAATATTTACAAAAGAAGAGTTCTCATAAGAAGCAAGGACATCGTCAACCATATACTAAGCTAACAATCACTAAGATTAATGCATAGTGGAGCTTGTTATGATAAAGATAAAAGTAAATTATGATGGTAGTTATATTAAGTCTTTTAAAGTTACTGGACATGCTAATTATGATGAGTATGGTAAGGACATTGTTTGTTCTTCGGTAAGCTCTATAGTAATTACTAGCTGTAACGCGGTTTTAAAGTTTGATGATAAGGCTTTAAAAGTAAACCAAAAAGAAGGTTTAATTGATGCTTTGGTTTTAAAGCAGGATGATACCATTAACAAGATTTTGATTAACATGATAGACATGTTAACAGAATTATCTAAAGATTATGAAAAAAATATTAAAATTATATAGAACGGAGGCTGTTATATGTTAAAGTTAAACATTCAATTATTTGCACATATTAAAGCACAGGGTTCTACTCATAACGGACGTGATAGTGAGGGTAGAAGACTAGGTGCTAAAGCTGCAGATGGTGAATTAATAAGCGCTGGCTCAATTATTTATCGTCAAAGAGGAACAAAAATTTACCCAGGTACTAATGTAGGTATGGGTGTTGATCATACTTTGTTTGCAAAGATTACTGGATACGTTAAGTTTGAACGTAAAGGTAGAGATAAAAAACAAGCTAGTGTATATGCAGAAAAATAATATCATCATTAGATGATATTTTTTATTGAAATAGCTATGATTTTTTATTAAATTATGGTAAGATTTATGCGAGGTGAATTATGCGATATAACGTTGTACAAAATGCTGGTAGGATTATTGAAGATAGTAATTATCTAGTTAAGAATCCAGCATCAAATAAAGGTAAGTGGAACTTGTTGTTTGGTAATAACAATCCAATATGTTTAGAATTAGGAATGGGTCGTGGTAGCTTTATTATTGATATGGCAAAGACTCATCCAAATATTAATTATATTGGTTTGGAACTAGATAGGTCCCAAACTGCTACCGCTATTAAGAATATAGGTGGTCAAAAGATTAATAATTTAAAGATGATTTGTGCTGATGCTGGAGAAATAATTAATTATTTTGGTAAGGAAATAGATACCATATACTTAACTTTTTCAGAACCTTGGCCAAAGAAACAAGATGAGAAGAAAAGGTTTACTCACGTTAGTTATTTAAAATTATATGACAGGATATATAAAAAGGATAAACACATAATATTAAAGACTGATAATAAGATTTTATTTGCGTCTGCAATGGAGAGTCTAAGTGAGTATTGGTATATTTTTGATAAGGTTAGTTTAGATTTACATAATGATGAAAGACATATTGAAAACGTGATGACTGATTTTGAAAAACAATATTTTAAAGAACGTCGTCCAATTTATTATGTTGATGCTACTTTTAAGAATTAAGAAGGTGATAATATGTTTGTAGATGAGGTTATAATAAAGGTTAAAGCTGGTAATGGTGGTGACGGATGTACCGCTTTTAGAAGGGAAAAATTCGTACCTGATGGTGGACCTTTTGGAGGTAATGGTGGCAAGGGAGCTAACATTGTTTTCAAAACAGATTTGGGTTTAAGAACATTA
>CAZBUA010000100.1:0-2703 GCA_964494975.1 uncultured Muribaculaceae bacterium | reverse complement strand
ATACAAAGCATCATCAATTTTATTATCTAATTCTTCTTTTGCTTCTTCAGGAGTAATACCTGCTCTTACAATTGTACCATCTTCTAACATATATTTTTGTCCATGATTCTTGTTTATAAAACTCGCATTTTCCCCACTACCAATCATTACTTTTAAAACTTTTTTGTTATCTTTTCTATATGTTATCATTGTATCCATCCTTTAATTTTGTTTTGTTTACAAATAAATTATATCATATTATCTCTATTTTTTATATTATTTAGATTTTTCTTAATAATTAATATTTTATCATTTAAACCTTCTTATTCTATCGTTATTGTCATAAAACAGCGTTATTTGTAATATATTGATTAAAGAAAAACGATATGCTATAATTAAGAAAATAAAGTAGTGTATATGAAGCAAGTAAAACCAGAATTTGAAAAGGTTGAGGAAAAGAAGAAGAAAGAAAGGACAGATTCATACTTTGATGGTAAATTTATTGAATATGTAGGCTACAAAATATTAGCATTTATAATTACCGCGGTCACTTTTACAATTGCAAAACCATGGGCTGATAAATTAATTATTGAGTATAAAATAAACCACACATTATACAATGGAAAACATTTAAAATTTGAAGGAACAGGAGCTTCATTATTTGTACAAAGATTCAAATGGACACTACTTACAATAATTACTCTTGGAATTTATGGTTTATGGGTACCAATAAAAAAAGAAAAATGGATTATATCTAATGTCCATTTTGAAAATGAAGAATTAAAAGAAGGAGAAAGTTATTTTGATGGTAAATTATTAGGCTTAATTGGTGTTAATATTTTTTCATATTTATTAGGATTAGTTAGCTTTGGTTTATTGATACCTTTCGCTGTTTGTTATAAACAAAAATGGGTAGCTAAACATACTGTTATAAATTGTAAAAAGATAGTATTTAATGGTAAAGCAATGAGTATAATTGGGCATTATTTATTATGGTGGTTATTAAGCTGTGTTACATTTGGAATATATGCTATATGGGTACCAATGAAAGTATATGGATGGCAAGTTAAGAATACTCATATTAAGTTAAAAGATGAAGAATATGAAAAACAAAGTATTTTACCAGTAATTATTGGAATTGTTTTAGCGGTATTATTACAATTCCTAAAACTGATATTCCCGCTTTGATATCTGGTGATAAACAAATTAAAGATATCTTTAAAGGTGGAGATAATAGTAAGATTAACTATGGAAACGGTACCAACGTAGTACCAAATGTTACTTCTAATACTATAACAATATATATTAAAAATGGTAAAGGTACTTTAGTAAAAAGTTATAGTAATAACGCTACCATTGCAGATTTAGAAATTCCACAAAAAGAAGGTTTTGAATTTGTTGGTTGGACTAATGAAAACGGAGAAGAATTAAGAAGTGATTATGTTTTAAGTGATTTTATTACCGTTGTACCACAATGGAAGGAAATAACTAATACAGTTGTAGAAACACCCATCACTACCACTGTACAAACGACTAAATGTGATGATGGATTCTTGTATGATTCCGATTATAATATGTGTTATTCAATTAATGATGTAAGAGATGCTTATGCAATACATGAAGAAACTGAATATGGCCCTGCGGATGGTATAGGATGTCCTGATGGTTATGAGATAAACTATGATTTATTTCCAGAAGTTGAAGGCTATTGTCATAGAAAAGTTAATCCTAATTATTAATATAAAAAGAAATAGTTTAAACTATTTCTTTTTTTAAGCTATAAATATAAGGAGAATTTCTTAGTAATTCTTTTACATTTTCTCTTTTATTATTTTACTTCTAATTGTTTTTTTATATTAGGTATTTTACAGTAAAACTTCTTGCTACATATAATTAATATTTTCAAAACCATTTTCTGATTCTGGCATCTGAATTATGGTATCATATTCCTTATCTAAATCTTCATAATTTATTTTTTTTAAAAATATCATATGTTCATCTCCTTGATGTTTTGACATAATGTGTTTAAAAAAGATATATAAACTAATTATTTGTATATTAATTATATTCCTAATTCATAAATTGCTTTAGCATAAATCTTACAAGCCAAAATTAAATTATCAATTGAAATAAACTCATCAGTTTGATGACACATATATTTTTGATTAGGCAAATTAGCTCCAAACGATATGCAATTTTTAAAAGCTCTAGCATATGTTCCACCACCAATTGCAACTGGCTCTAAATTAGAATTTGTCATTTCATTATAGATCTTGCAAAGTGTTTTAACTAAATAATTATCCTTTGGCAAGTATAATGGTTCTTGAAATCTTTCAAAACAACATTTAACATCTTTTTGTTTATTAGTTATGTTTACTAATTTAATTTTTATATCATCTAATTTTGTATGTACTGGTACTCTTAAATTCAATCCTATTTTTAAGTCATTTTTTTCTAAAAAAACATTTCCAACATTTAATGTTAATTTACCTGATTCATCCTCACAACTAATATTTAAATTTTCTCCATTATATTGTAATAGAATATACTTGCAAAAAAACTTTATTAATCCAACATTAATATTATAATTTAAAAACATTTCATTTAAAACTATTAATAATCTAGAAATTGAGTTTATTCCCAAATCAGGGTGTGCAGCATGAGCTTGAATGCCATGAGATATGAGTTTTAATTCTTTATCATTAATTTTACAAACATCTATCT
>CAZBUA010000099.1:0-2760 GCA_964494975.1 uncultured Muribaculaceae bacterium | reverse complement strand
AACTAATGATACCGCCCTAACAAACTTTTTATATTTTCTTTTATATATTTTAAATATCTTTGTTTCAATTAATTTCATTGGTACGTTTATTATAAAAGCTATTCCAACACCAACTATTATTGGTAAAATTAATTTTAGTATAAAGCATACCAAATCTACAAATAACTTATAATTAAGTACGCACCATAAAACAACACCAGTAAATATTATTAATGACATTATTGCCTTTTTATTTTTCTTAGTTAAATTCATATAATCAACTCTACTTTCTTAACTATATTATAACCTAAAGATAATTATTTTACTAGATAATAAAAAAGATAATGTAAAATTATCTTTTGTTATGTATTTTTATAAAACTACAATTACTACCAAGTTCATCAGCATATACATAATCCCCATCAACATATTTATTATTATCAACAATTATGTATTCAGCTGCTATGTGTTCCTCAGTACTTTTAACAGCGTTACTTCCTTCTAAAACATAACCCTTAGGAACGGAATAAGTAGTTTCTCCAGCAGCGTTTGTATATTTACCAGCCGGTATTGAATCAGTTATGTTGTCTACTGATATCACGTTAACATGGCTTGCAACCATGTCAGTGTCTTTTGTTTGCTTATTAATTTTATTTATTTGATGTTCAACTCCAAGTACCTTATTAAAAGGACACTCTTCATGCATATGGTCTACCTTACTATCATACAATTCACAGGCAACCAAACCAGTTCCTGTTAAAGCTATAGTAGCTGCTAAAGTACCACCTATTATTTTTATTTTCTTATTATTCTTATTAAACATTATTATCCCCCTTGCTTAAAAAGCATCCATATGTTATCACATGGACGCTTTGTTGTCAATTAATTCCTAAATTGAGAATTATATAAATCTGCATAGAATCCATTCTTCTTCATAAGTTGTTTATGAGTTCCCTGTTCTATTATGTTTCCTTCATTCATTACCAATATTAAATCTGCATTCTTAATAGTTGATAATCTATGTGCAATAATAAATGATGTTTTACCCTCAGTTAATTTATCCATTGCTTTTTGAACTAACTCTTCAGTTCGTGTATCAACGCTCGAAGTTGCCTCATCAAGAATTAGGAATGGTGCCTTTTCTATCATACCTCTAGCAATAGTAAGCAACTGCTTTTGACCAGCAGATATACTTTCTGCATCACTTAATACCGTATCATATCCGTTAGGTAACGTCTTAATAAAATGATCTAACCCAACGGTCTTACAAGCACTACGTACCTCTTCATCAGAAACATCTTTTTTATTATAAATTATGTTTTCTTTTATTGTTCCGTTAAATAGCCATGTATCTTGAAGTACCATAACAAATAAGTCATGAATATTTTCTCTAGTTAAATTACTAGTAGGTACCCCATCAATTATTATCTCACCACTATTTATTTCATAAAATTTCATAAGTAAGTTAACCATGGTTGTTTTTCCAGCTCCAGTAGGACCTACTATTGCAATCTTTTCTCCAGGCTTAACATTACAGTTAAAGTCTTTAATAATTACCTTATCTTTATCATATCCAAACTTAACATGATCGAATATTATGTTGCCTGCCACTTTATCTTTAGCTAACTTACCAGTTATGTTACTTTCATTATTCATCTCTGGTTCTTCAATAAATTCGAACACTCTTTCTCCAGCAGCAGCGGTAGATTGTAAAGTCATCATACCTTGTGCAATTTGAGACAAAGGAGAAGAAAACAATCTTACGTATATAATAAACGCTACAATAACGCCAAACGAAATGCTACCCTTAGTAACTAGTAACGCACCCACTATACATACGCAGACATATCCAAAGTTACCTATAAAGCTCATCATTGATGGCATAAGACCAGATAAAAACTGACTCTTTTGATCACACTCAAATAAGTTATCATTTAAGTTATCAAATCTCTTGCTAGCGTCTTTGCTACCATTGTAAGCTTTAACAACGTTATGAGAAGAATAAATTTCTTCTATATGTCCATTTAACTTACCTAGTTCTACTTGTCTTCTTTCAAAGTACTTTTGTGACTTTGAAAGAATAAAGAACATGAATATAAAACCAAATAATGAAGACAATATGGCAGTTATGGCCATTATCCAGTTAGTTGCAAACATCATTATTATGGATCCTATAAATAGTGCTACCGCACCTACCAGGGATCCTAAACTCTGATACATTGATACTCCAATTGTATCAATATCATTAGTAACACGTGATAAGATATCACCATAACTATGGTTATCAAAATACTTAAGAGGTAATTTATTTATTTTTGCCGATATCTTGCTTCTTAAATCTTTTGAAAAAAGATTAGAAACCGTAGCCATAATAAAACTTTGTACATAATTAAATACCGCACTTATTAAATATATTATTAATAAGAATAACGCAATACCCTTAATCTTGGATAAGTTCATTGAAGGCTTTATTAAGTTTCTTATACTACTAGGCATTTTATCTAATTGTTTATAAACATCAGTACTGGTTTTATCTATATCTTTAGCAACTGAAAGATACTTAACCTGATCATCAGTTGTTACCTTAGTATTTTCAAACGTAAACTCCGGTAACAATATTTTCTTAATACTAGTTGGCATCTTTGTTATGATGTTAATCATCTCTTTTTGATTACTATCTTTATACATATTACTCATTAATTTTAAATAAGCAATCTTGTCATCAGTAGTAACTAAAACTTCATTATATACTGATTCTGGCAATATTTCTTTTGTAATACT
>CAZBUA010000098.1:0-2792 GCA_964494975.1 uncultured Muribaculaceae bacterium | reverse complement strand
AAAACAAGAAATTAGTGCTACAGAGTGTACGAGAGCGGAGTATTTATCCGAATTATCTGGAATAATTAGAACTAGTGCCGAGATAAAAATATATAATATTAAGATTCAAACAGAAAACAAGTTTGTAGCGAACAGAATATTTGGTTTATTTAAAATATTATATGATATAAATTTAAACATCTCAGTAAGAAAAAACTATAATTTTAAGAAGAATGAAATATATGTTTTGGAACTAAAGAAAGATACTTTAAAAGTATTAAGGGATTTGGGCATTGTAAGTGAGAAGAACGAACTATTAAGAATTCCTAGTGAAGCTTTATTATCAGATGAAGAATTAAAAAGAGCATATTTAAGAGGTGTATTCTTAGTAAGTGGTAGTTTAAATGATCCTAAGACTTCAAGATATCATCTTGAGTTTCTTATAGGAGATACTGAATATTCTAAGTTTTTAAATGGATTGTTAAATGATAATAACTTAAATAGTAAGATTTTACATCGTAAAAAAGGATACATGATATATATAAAAGAAGCTGAAAAGATAAGTGATTTTTTAAGACTTATAAGGGCTTATAACGGTGTTATGTACTATGAAGAGATAAGAGTTTATAGAGAAAAAATAAACATGACTAACAGGCTTAACAACTGCGAACAAGCTAACGTTGAAAGAACTGTAGCTACTTCAAATAAGCTTATTGAAGACATAAATTATATCAAGGATAAAGATGCCTTTGACTTGATGGATGATAAGGTAAAGGAAAGTGCTGAGTACCGATTGAAATATCCCGAATCATCATTATTAGAACTAAGTGAGATAATGAGTTTAGAAACAAGTAGTAAGATTAGTAAATCTTGTTTAAATCATAGATTTAGAAAGATTAAAGAGTTTTGTGAAAGATTAAAAGAAGAAAATAACTAGTAAAGTATTTAAAAAATAGTTATTTTTTGATAGAATAGATATTGAAGTAATTAAATATAAAGTAGCGAGGGGAAGTGCAAACATGGGCAAAATAATAGCTTTAGTAAATCAAAAGGGTGGCGTTGGTAAAACTACCACAAGTATAAATTTGGCGGCATCATTGGGAGTTCAAAATAAGAAGGTTTTGCTTATTGATTTAGATCCTCAAGGAAATGCTTCAACCGGAGTTGGAATAAACAAGGGTGATGTTGATAAAAGTATATATGATTTGTTACTTGGTAGATGTGAAGCTAACCAAGCAATAATTAAAACTAATTTTAAAAACTTATCAATTATTCCTGCAACAATAAACTTAGCAGGAGCTGATATAGAATTAATAGAAAAAGAAAAAGTTGTAGAAAACTTTCAAAAGAATATGCAGTTAAAACTAGCTTTAGAGCCAGTAAAAGATGATTATGATTTTATAATTATAGATTGTCCTCCATCATTAGGGTTATTAACTACTAACGCTTTAACCGCTGCTAATTCGGTTCTTATACCAGTACAGTGTGAGTTTTTTGCGCTAGAAGGAATAATGCAGTTATTAAATTCAATTATGTTAGCGCAAAGAAAGCTTAATCCAAATTTAGAAATAGAAGGAGTATTATTAACAATGCTTGATTCTAGAACTAATTTAGGATTAGAAGTAGTTGAGGAAATAAGAGGATTCTTTAAAGAAAGAGTATATAACACTTTAATACCAAGGTTAATAAGATTAACTGAAGCTCCTTCTCATGGAAAACCAATCGTGGCTTATGATCCAATGAGTAGGGGAACAGAGGCATATTTAAACCTAGCAAAGGAGGTAATAGAACATAATGAAGGAAGAGAACAATAAAAGAAGAGCTCTAGGAATGGGATTAGAAGAACTATTTAACTCTGAGATGTTAGACTTTGACCAAGTAGAAAAAGAAATAGTTAAAGAAACCCCAAAAAATGAGATTGTTGAAATAAAAATAAGTGATTTAATGAGCAACCCGTATCAGCCTAGAAAGATTTTTAATGATGATGCTCTTAATGAGTTAGCTAGTTCAATTAAAGAACATGGTGTTTTTCAACCAATAATAGTTAAGAAAAGTGTTAAGGGATATAACATAATAGCTGGTGAAAGAAGGGCAAAAGCTTCTCAGATAGCTGGAAAAGAAACAATCCCTGCAATTATTAAAGACTTTAGTGATGATGAGATGATGCAAGTAGCATTATTAGAAAATTTACAAAGAGAAGACTTAACCGCAATAGAAGAAGCAAAGGCATATAAGTCTATCATTGAATCATTAAGACTAACGCAAGAAGAGTTGGCTAATAAACTTGGCAAGTCTAGAAGCCATATTACTAACATGTTAGGACTACTTAGATTACCATTATCAGTTCAGGACATGGTATTACATAATAAGATTTCCATGGGTCATGCAAGGGTTCTTAGTAAGTTAGAAAGTCATGAACAAATAGAAGCTTTGACTAACAAAGTTGTTGATGAGCAGCTTAGTGTTAGGGAGTTGGAAAGTTTAACTGAGGCTCCAACTTATACAAGGAGTACACCGGTAGTAAAAGCACCTAAGAATAAAGAGTATAAATACGTAGAAGATGCTATGAAAGATAAACTTGGTACAAAGGTATCAATTGCAGGTAATAAGATTAAAATATCTTTTGCAACAAAAGATGATTTAAATCGTATTCTTGAAATATTAGATATAGAAGTCGAATAGGAGGCTTAATATGAAAATATTTGGATTAACAATTGCTAAAGAAATATACATGACAATTATAATTGTTATTATTGCATTTGTTTTAGAAAGAGTAATAAAGGCAATAATAAAAAGAGCGCTTAATCCAAAAA
>CAZBUA010000097.1:2479-2820 GCA_964494975.1 uncultured Muribaculaceae bacterium | reverse complement strand
TACCAGCTTGATATCCCCATACCGCACTATTATTATTAATCATAACAGCATAAGGTCTGCTATCTGAATTAACATCTACTATTGTTATTGGATCCTCTTTCTTAGTGGTTGTCTTTTTAACAATCTTCTCAACTTCCTTACCACCACCAAATATTAAATATAATACTCCTGCTACAATTAATAAAAATATTATAACCGCAACAATTATTCTTTTCTTAGACTTTTTACCTCTATGTTCCTTCTTAGAAGTTTCAACCATCTCATCCATGTTAGTCTTTCTTTTTAACATATAAAACACCTACCTTGTATAAATATTATACTCTTTAATACTTATGTTAACA
>CAZBUA010000097.1:1787-2469 GCA_964494975.1 uncultured Muribaculaceae bacterium | reverse complement strand
AAAAGAAACTTCTCTAAAGATATTGAAGAGATAATGTTAACAAATAAAAAGTATTTACTTTACACATAAAGTTGTAAGGCAAATACTTAATTATTTTTATTAATAATATCTTTAGCAACCATAACAGCACTACTAAAAGCCCAAGCTAAATTATAACCACCACACATACCATCAACGTCTAACACCTCTCCTATAGCATATAAATTACTACTTTTTAAAGACTCAAGATAATCATTAAACTCGTTAATCATTACCCCTCCAGTAGTTACCTGGGCACTATCAAAATCTCCAGTTTTAATAATGTTAAAACTAACGTTATGCATCTCGTTGATAACCTTATTTAAATCAGTATTAACTACTTCTTTACCATAACAATTAACAGTTTTTGCAATAACACCAGCTAACTTATTATTTAAAATACAAGATAAAGCACTCTCTAACTTATAACTATTAAAAGTACTTAGGTATTTTTTTAATTCATCATCATTCATATTTGGTATCGTATCTATTACAATCTTAACGTTCTTTCCGCTTTCTAAATACCTTCCAACATTTCTTGATAAATTAAAAACACATATTCCAGATACAGAATCCCTGGTAAACTGTATTTGTCCAGATTCTTTTAATATAAACTTATCATTTACAATAAGACTAGCGTCTCCAAAAACCCTTACTCCTGCTA
>CAZBUA010000097.1:0-1777 GCA_964494975.1 uncultured Muribaculaceae bacterium | reverse complement strand
CTTATTATTAGTCTTTAATGATGTTAAAGAAGGATATAACTTAGTAATATTATGACCAAGATTATTTAATAATTTATATCCATATCCATCAGAACCAGTTTTAGGATAAGACTTACCTCCCGTTGCCATTACAAGATACTTAGTAGAAATATTATTATTAATAACATAATTATCATTATCTTTTATTATGTTAGTAACATCATAATTAAGCTTTAATTCAACGTTTAGTTTCTTTAAAGCCATCTCAAGAGATTTACAAACTCCTAAGGCTTGCATGGAATATGGATAAAGTCTTCCCTCATCTTCTTTAATCATGATTCCAAAACTTTTTAAATAATCTAAATAATCATTATTTATTAACTTAATTTTACTATCATAATAATTATCTAAAGATAAGTCTTTATTACCTAAATTACATCTACCATTACCAGTTAATAATAGTTTTTTACCTATCTTATCATTCTTATCTACTAATAATACTTTTAAGTTCTTATTAAGTTTCTTAACAGTTAGTGCGCATAACGTACCAGAAGCTCCCGCTCCTACAATCACAACATCGTACATGGTATTCACCTCTTTTAAACTAAATAAATTATAACATGTATGTAAGAAAAAAAGTATAGAAATTAATCCATACTAATTTATTTTCCATATTTAGAAAGTTCTTCTCTTAGCATTTCCATAGTCTTAGCAGGATTTGCTTTACCTCTAGACTTCTTCATAACCTGTCCAACAAAGAAATCAATCATTCTTGTCTTTTCAGGATTATATTCTCTAGCTTGTTCATCATTTTCTTGTAATACTTCCATTACTATGTCATGGATAGCATCATCATCAGTAATTTGCATCATACCTTTATCTTTTACTATGGTATTAGGCTCTTTACCTGATACGATCATATCATCAAATACTTCTTTAGCTTGTTTTGATGATATTGTTTTTTTATCTATTAAATCAATTAATTCTTTTATCATTACTGGTGTAATAGGCACGTCTTTTATAGATAACTCATTAGTATTTAAGAATCCTAATAACATACCAGTAATCCAGTTACAAGCTTTTTTAGGATCACATCCTAAATCTATGCATTCATTAAAGAAATCAGATACTTCCTTTGTTTTAACAATTACTTCAGAATCATACTTTGATAATTCATATTTATCAATATATAACATTTCTCTTTCTAACTGTAACATAGGAATGGTCTTTTTTATTTCTGATAACATTTCTTCTGTAACCTCGGTTGGAGCTATATTTGGTTCTATAAAATACTTATAATCAACAGCATCCACTTTAGACCTCATATGGAAAGTTTCTCCAGTTTCATCATCTAGCCTTCTAGTTTCCTGTTCTACTTGTCCACCATGCTCTAGTATGTCAGTTTGTCTTTCTATTTCAAAATCAATAGCGCGCCCTACGTTATAAAACGAGTTTATATTTTTTATTTCTACCTTACATCCTAATTCGTCCGTTTCTGATAAAGAAACGTTAACGTCACAACGCATTTGTCCCTTATCACTTCTAGCTTCAGAAACACCACAATAAACAATTAAAGATCTTAATGTTTCTAAAAATGTTAATGCTTCTTCTTTAGAATGCATACAAGGTTCAGTTACGGTTTCTATTAAAGGAATACCACATCTGTTGTAATCAATTAATGAATAAGTATCATAATGATCTAATGAAGCCGTATCTTCTTCTAGGTGTATATCATGTATTAATACTTTCTTAATATCATCATTTACATCTATGTTTATATAACCATCAATACCTACCG
>CAZBUA010000096.1:0-2830 GCA_964494975.1 uncultured Muribaculaceae bacterium | reverse complement strand
GCTTATATAATAATTTTTATATATGTTTGCTTTGATTATTAATAAACTTATATGTATCATCAAAGTCTCTTTCTGAAATACCATACATATCATCGGCATTAGTAATATTAATATATCCTCCAGCGGCTATTTTCATATCTGCTCCCCATTGGTTTAAAATAATATTATCATCAATTTGCACAAAAGTTTGTGGTCCACCTTTTGGACGACAAAGTTCTAAATTATCAGGATCAATCTCATATTTTTTCTTAAATGTGGTATCATCAATAATCCATTGATTAGGATGATTATTACTATCTACAATTATATTACCACTTTCATCAACCTTTGTAGCAATCCATCCAGGATTATTTGTTTCTTTATCCACTTCAACCTGTGCTACTTTTTCTTCTATTTCATTACCTTCAGAATCGCAGCTCCACGAAACAACAGTTTCACCAGAATTCCCTTGTTTAGCAATAATTCTAGCAAACTTTTCTGCCTGTTTAGGAATCATTGTACCATTCTCTAACCCTTGTTTTACGTAGCTAACAACTTCAACTTTTTTAAACTCTTCCATTATAAAATCTCCTGCTTATAATTATTATATCATTATTTATTTCATAATAATTGTATTAACTATAAATAATTATTATAGTGTAAAGTAAAAACAAGTATGTTATAATAATTTTAACTTTGGAGGTGCTTGTGGAAAATATTTATTTAAAAGAAGATGACGAATCAGATATAACTAGAATTGACAAGTATAATCAAGAATATATTTCTATATATCCAAACTTTGTTCCATTTGTAACGAAAGAAAATTATAAAGATTTTTTAAAAGAAGTTGAAGAAAAAAAGCAAGGAATAAACAATAATGGCGTTAAAGAAATATATTATTGGATGATAGAAGATGATACTATCATTGGATCAGGTAGCATTAGGATTAATCCAGAAGCAGATGAACAAACGGAAAGATATAGTGGACATATTATGTATAGTATAGTTCCGAGTAAAAGAAAACAGGGGTATGGAACTTTATTATGCCATATGTTATTAGAAAAAATGAATTTAATAGGATTAGAAGAAGCAATAATAACTTGTGATAACAATAACGTTGAATCAGCATCCATAATACAAAATAATGGCGGCAAACTAATAGATATTATTGATGGTGATGGACAAAATAAAGATGCTAAGACAAGAAGGTATGTTATTAATATTAAAACATCTTTATTAAAATTTGATAATCAAAGCAAACATATATAATAATTATTACATAATAAAATCAGAAAGGTGTGACTTAAATGGCAGATAAATTCATATTACATTCTGGGTATAAACCTTCTGGAGATCAACCAGAAGCTATAAAAGAATTAGTTGATGGAATCAATGAAGGAAAGAAATATCAAGTATTATTAGGTGCAACTGGTACTGGTAAAACATTTACGGTTGCTAATGTAATTAAAGAGGTACAAAAACCAACTCTTGTTTTAGCTCACAATAAAACCCTAGCAGGTCAACTGTATGGCGAATTAAAAGAGTTATTTCCTGATAATCACGTGTGCTATTTTGTATCATATTATGATTATTATCAGCCAGAAGCTTATGTTCCATCAAGTGACACTTATATTGAAAAAGATTCTTCTATAAATGATGAAATAGATGAGTTAAGACATTATGCAACTAGTTCTTTAATTAATTATAAAGATGTTATTGTAGTGGCATCGGTATCATGTATTTATGGTATTGGTGATAAAGAAGAATATGAGCATCAAATGATAACTTTAAAGGTTGGTGAAACCATAAAAAGAAATGAAGTACTTAATAAGTTAGTAAGTATGATGTATGAAAGAAATAATATTGATTTAGTAAGAGGTACTTTTAGAGCAAAAGGTGATGTTATAGAAATAATACCCGTATATGAAAAGAGTAAGGGAATAAGAATAGAATTGTTTGGTGACGAGATAGATAGAATATCAGAGTTTGATGTGCTTACAGGAGTAGTTACTAGTAATAAAACCATTATCTCAATCATGCCCGCTTCACACTTCGTAACTAGTGAAGAGAAATTAAAGAAAGCTGTTGTAAATATTAAGGAAGAACTAAAAGAAAGATTGTCTTATTTTAGAGAAAATGGTAAGCTATTAGAAGCTGAACGCCTGGAACAGAGGTGTAACTATGATATAGAAATGCTAGAGGAAACAGGCTTTTGTTCTGGAGTGGAAAATTACTCTAGACATCTATCTTTAAAGCCTGAGGGAGAGACGCCAACATGTTTAATTGACTTCTTTCCAGATGACTTTTTAATGATTGTAGATGAATCACACGTTACTTTACCACAGGTAAAAGCCATGTATAATGGTGATAGAGCTAGAAAACAAATGCTGGTTGATTATGGATTCAGATTACCTAGTGCTCTTGATAACAGGCCTCTAAAATATGAAGAATTTGAGAAGAAAATAAATGAAATAATTTATGTTTCAGCAACTCCTGGTGATGAAGAATTGCAAAAAGTTAATAATGATGTTGTAGAACAGATAATAAGACCAACAGGATTATTAGACCCGTTAATAGAAGTTAGAAAATCTACTAATCAGATTGATGATTTAATAGAGGAAATACAAAAGCAGATAGCTAAGGGTGACAGAACGTTAGTAACCACCTTAACCATCAGAATGGCAGAAGAATTAACTTCTTATTTAAAAAACCTAAACATAAAAGTAGCATATCTTCATAGTGAAGTAAAAACTCTTGATAGGTTAAAAACCATTCATGATTTAAGAGCTGGAAAGTATGATGTTTTAGTAGGTATTAATCTTTTAAGAGAAGGATTAGACATACCTGAGGT
>CAZBUA010000095.1:0-2877 GCA_964494975.1 uncultured Muribaculaceae bacterium | reverse complement strand
ATGCTAGTTTAACTCATCAAGAAGTAGTCGTTAACAAGAATCTTGAGATTAAGAGCGTAACCGTGTATGATGATGACCAAAACGCTCAAATAAAAGTTAAGTACTCAAGTATTGATATGAAAGCTAAATTTAAAGATGATTACTTTTCATTAGAAGATAACATGGAAACCTTTTCAGAAGATAATACCGAATTAGAAATAAATAGTTTAGAAGAAGCCATATACCCAATGTATTTACCAGAAGGAACCTACCTTGACACCGAAAAAACCGTAGAACTTGATAATGGTGAAAGAATAATTCTAACGTTTGCAGGCACAACTCCATTTATGCTTGTTGAAGAAAGTGTTTCTAGAGCTGACGAGTTTTCAGTAATTCCTACTAATGGAGATTTAGATATTGTTGCTGATTCTGTAGCTATTATAGAAGATACTTCTATAAACTGGATAAGTAATAACGTTGAATATTATTTAGTATCTAACACAATGAATACATCGGAATTATTAACCGTAGCTAATTCGTTAGCAACAATGCCAGTTGGTAAATAAATAGTGTCTAATAAATAATATTTGTGATACAATATATTTAGGTGATAAAATTGAAACGAATAAATGAAGAAACTGAATCAACGATAAAAACAAAAGAGGGCATAGCAATAGCAATAACAGTAATTCTTATAATGGTAATGGTATATATTGTAACGGCAGTCTTTATGACTGGTGAAATAGGTAATAAAAAGACCTCAACAACAACCACAAGTAGTTCTGTTAATACCGAAAGTTTTGAAAACATTATACTAGCAAGTAAGACCTTTGATATAACAGCAGATACTTATAAAGTTATTTTCTTCTCTGTAAATGATGCGTCTGGTGGATTAAAGACAACTTTATCTACTTATGATTCATCTAGTAAGGATATAAAACTTTATAAGGTTAATCTAGATGAGACCATTAATAAGTATGTTATCGGAGATGAAGCTGATGAGAGTGCAACAACAAGTAACGATTTGAGCGTAAAGTCGCCAACACTAATTACCATCACCAACGGTGTAATTACGTCATACATAAGTGATGAATCACAAATATTAGAAGAATTAAAGTAACTTTAGTTACTTTTTTTTATCTAATTATGCTATACTTTTATTATGCGGAGGTCAAAATGAAAAGAAAAAAAGATAAAGAAACCGAAGAGGGTAATAACATAAATAAAAGATTAAATATGAAGACAGATTTTAAATTATATGAATTAATATTGTTTGCTTTATTAATAGTATTAGCATCAGTATTTCTTACCTTTGTAGTAACTCATGAAATATATTCTAAAAATAACAGTACCACTTCATCAAGTGGTAGTGACAAGTATATTGCAGAATTAAATGAGGTTTATGAAATTATAAATACTTCTTATTATAAAGATGTGGATAAAAAAACTTTGGTAGAAGGAGCAATCAACGGCATGCTAAGTTCGTTAGATGATCCACACACAAGTTATTTTGATGCTGATTCAACCGAAAACTTTAATGAGGTTATGAATGGTTCTTACGATGGTATTGGAGCTGAAATAACGATTGATAACGATGGAAACATAATAGTGGCAAGTGTGTTTAAAAATTCACCCGCTGAAGAAAATGGAATGCAGTTTGGTGATATTATTACCGAAGTTAATGGTAAGTCAACAATTGGTATGACCACAACACAAGTAGTAACCTTAATTAAGGATGAAAAAATACCAACGGCTAATATTAAAATAATAAGAGATGGAAACACAATTGAGTTTAATATTACAAAAAGAGAAGTGGTAATAGAATCTGTTGAGAGTACGACTTATAAAGTTAATGGTAAGACCATTGGCTATATAATGATTAATACTTTTGCAAATAATACTGCCGAACAATTTAAAGCACAATTAGAAGAGATAGAATCAAAAAATATTATGGGATTAGTAATTGACGTTAGGGGAAACAGCGGTGGATACTTACATTCGGTATCTAGTATGCTTGATATGTTTTTACCAAAAGGAACGGTGTCTTATCAAATAGCTGATAAGACAAGCACGATAAAGTATAAAGCACAAACTACAGAATCAAGAAATTATCCAATTGCGGTACTCGTTAATAAAGCTAGTGCATCTGCTTCAGAGATACTTGCGGTAGGTTTAAAAGAATCATATGGTGCTGACGTTGTTGGTACTTACACATATGGAAAAGGAACCGTTCAAACTACGAAGGATTTACTAGGTGGTGCCATGATAAAATACACAATTCAAAAATGGTTATCTCCTGAAGGTAATTGGATTAATGACGTTGGTGTTGAACCAACTTACCAAGTAGAACTTTCTGAAGACTACATAAATAACAGAACTGATGAAAACGATAATCAGTTAAAAAAAGCGTTAGATGTTGTTTCAAATAAGTAGAATGATCTAAAAGATCATTCTTTTTTTTGTCAAAAAATAATAAACAAATATGTAAAACAATTCCTTTTAAAAAGTAATTAAAAAACTCATATAAAAAATAAAATTTAAAAAACTAAAAAAGTTGTAATGTTTTTTAAAAATGAGAGTATAATATACAGGTATATCTAGAAAAAACCCTCATTTTTCAATAAAAAATCAAAAATGTCAAAAAAAAGTAAAAAAAATTGAAAAATTTAAAAAAAGTTGTTGACATGGGTTTTTAGATATGGTATATTTAATACGCACTCGACAAAAAGAGTGTAAAATTCCTTTGTAAAACAAAGGAAAAAATGATCTTTGAAAACTGAGCAAAACGTCAAGATTTTTTTTGAGTAGCTAGGAAATGACAAACAAAAAAATAAAATATATTTTTGAGAGTTTGATCCTGGCTCAGGATGAACGCTGGCGGCATGCCTAAGACATGCA
>CAZBUA010000094.1:0-2882 GCA_964494975.1 uncultured Muribaculaceae bacterium | reverse complement strand
AGTATGGGGTTATACACTCCAATATTTATCTTGTATTCATACAATTTTGATTTTGCCATGTATCTTGCATGAAAATTATCTGATACAACTTTAACATCGTTAACATATATATCGCTAGGTAAGTAACTATTTAAAGCACCCTTTAATTTATATGGAGTTAATTTATAAGACAAATCAAAATGAGCCATTTGATGAATTGCGTTTACTTTTGCATCCGTTCTTCCTGATGCACACACCCTTACTTCGTTATTATTATTTATCATTGTAAGAATATGTTCTATTTCACCTTGAACAGTTCTTAATCCCTCTTGCTTTTGATAACCATTAAATTTATCACCTGCATAAGAAAAATCTATTAAGTATCTCATTACATCCACCCTAACCATATTACTACGTATATGAATATTGTGCAAACAAATACTAAAGTTTTATCAAATGAGGTTTCTTTATTCTCGTGATAATTAGTTCTTCTCTTACTCTTTCCATAGAATCTTAGTTTCATTGCTGATTCCATCTGTCTGGATGCTCTATACGATAAATTTAAGGCTGGTACAAAGACTTTAGCCTTGCTTCCCTTGTAAGGCATTCCACGATACATCATTGACTTTCTTATTGTTTTATATTGCTCAAATAAAGTTGCTATAAACTTTATTTGAAGAGCTATTTTTAATGATATTCTTGATACTGGGGCACCTATCTTTTTAAGTTTTGAAAACAAGCATTCAAAACCCCACGCTATCTCACTTAAAGAAGTAGTAAAAGTAATTATTAATAAAATTAATACCAATAATAATAATTTGTACCCAACAAATAACGCTATTGGAGCGTTTAATGTTAACAAGTAAGTAACAACAAATCCCACTACGTATAACAGCCATACTCTTAATAAGTTTAATAAATATGCCATTACGTTAATTTTAGAAGATAACATCATAAATAAAATAATTAAAGTAAAAATAGCAGTTGATATTATATCCCTTAATAATACTAATATTAATAATGATATTAAAAACCATAATATTTTCATTTTAGAATTCATCTTATGTACTTTTGAATCTCCTGTTATGTACCTAAAGAACGGATAATTATTTTTCATTTTTAATCACCGCCCTTACTAAGTCATTAGTGTTTGAGACATAGCCAAGATCTATACCGGTTTTGTCATATACAAGTTTTTCAAATCTTACAATGCTAGGTACTGGAGTATTGTTCTTATCAAGTAAATCAACATCACTAAATACTTCTAGCTTGTTGCCTGTTGCAATAACCTTACCATCATTTAAAACAATAACGTTATCTACTATGTCATATAACATATCAACGTCATGAGTAACAATGATAATGGTTTTATTGTATTTATTCTTTAAATTTACTAATAGTTTCATAAGCCTTTTTTTACTATTATTATCAAGTCCAATGGTAGGTTCGTCCATTATTAATAGTTTTGGGTTTGATATAAGAACTGATGCTATTGCTACCCTTCTTTTTTCTCCCCCGTTTAAACTAAACGGACTTCTATTAATATATGACTCATCAAGACCAACCATTTTTAAAACACGAACTACTTTTGTTTTAATAACTTTATTCTTTGATTTATATATCTTTTCAGAAAAAGATATTTCTTCACCTACGGTACTTGAAAAGAATTGCTTTTCTGGGAATTGATAAACAAGTCCTACATCGTATCTAAACTTATTAAAGTTAAGTTTCCCACCAGTTATGTCATAGTTGCCTATTTTTATCTTACCCTCGGTAGGTTTCGTAATACCATTCATCAATTCAAGCATCGTAGACTTACCACTTCCAATAGGACCAATAATACCGTGTATAAGGTTACTATCTAGACACAAATTGATATCACTTAATGCTAATTTTTCATTTATTAAACCCTTATTATATGAAAAACTTACGTTCTTAAAGATTACTGCCATAATTTAGACACCAACCTTTCTAAATCAAGATCTAATTTATCCATCAGATTGTAGACCATTAATTTCTTACTAAGTTCTATTTCAAATGGTACTTCTAATCCTATCTTTCTCATGACAGCTTCTTCATCAAACACTTCAGGAAAAGAACCATCCAATATGATTTTACCCTCATTTAATATAACAAGTCTGTCTGAGTATATAGCTTCATCAAGATTATGAGTGAACGATATTATTGTTACTTCTTTTTCAACATTATACTTCTTAATAGTCTTTAGTATTGCTTTTCTCTCATTTATATCTATCATCATTAAAGATTCATCAAGAATTAATATTCTTGGTTCTAGCATAAGAGCACATCCAATAGCAACCTTAGCTTTTTCTCCCCCACTTAGTTCTGAAGGATTTTGCTTTAATAAGTTATCCATGTTTAGCAACTCAGATACTTCTTTAATCTTTTTACATATTGTTTTTGGCGCTACTGCTAAATTCTCAAGTGAAAAAGCAAGTTCGTCCTCAACCGTTTCACATGCAAAGAAATTATCTGGCACATCAAAAACAAATCCTATTTCTTTTCTAATATCAAATTGATTTTTTTTGTTATAAACCTTATTAAATATCTTTATGTTAGCATGATTACTTTCTAACCCTGCTAATATCTTTACTAACGTTGACTTACCCGCTCCGTTAGGGCCTGCTATGGTAACCCAAGTTCCACGTTCAATGTCTAAATTAAATTTATCATATATGAAATGTTTGCCATATCTAAAAGATAAGTTTTTTATTTCTATTATGCTCACTTGAATCACCTCCCTAAAATATAAGGGATTATTATACTACAAACGACAAAAAAAAGCCATATATATTATATGACTTAATTAAATTACTTTTTATCATTATTTCTTAACTTTAAATAAGTTAGTATTACTGATATTACTAATAATATTATTAACA
>CAZBUA010000093.1:0-3030 GCA_964494975.1 uncultured Muribaculaceae bacterium | reverse complement strand
TTACTTCTAAACAAATTAATAATTGTATAAATAAGGCTTTAGACGTTACTAATATAGAAAACAACATTCCAAATGAACTTGTTAATAAATATAACTTTATGCACGAAAATGAGGCTTTAAGAATAATTCATAATCCTAAGAGTACGGAATCCTTAAAGGTTGCTTTAAAGACATTAAAATATGAAGAACTTTTTTCTTATATGAAAAAAGTTAAAGAGATGAAAGAAAAAAACAAGGTTCATAGTAACCTGTTTATTAAAAATATAGATAATGAAAAAGTAGATAAGTTTATTAATAACATTCCATTTAAGCTTACTCTAGATCAAGAAAAGGTTACTAAAGACATGTTAAAAGACATGCAAAGTGACGTAAGGATGAATCGTTTGTTACAGGGAGATGTTGGTTCTGGTAAGACGATAGTATCTTTTATACTGACTTATGCCTGTTATACTGCTGGATACCAAAGCGCTCTTATGGCACCAACGGAGGTTTTAGCAACCCAACATTATGAAAACGCTGTTAAACTGTTTAATAATACTGATTTTAAAATAGCACTACTAACCGGCAAGATGACTGCAAAGGAAAAGAAAATAATATATAGTAAACTTTTAAATAATGAGATAGATTTATTAATAGGAACTCATGCCTTAATTAGTGATGGTGTTTCTTTTAACAAACTTGGATTAGTAATAACTGATGAACAACACCGCTTTGGGGTTAATCAAAGATTGGTTCTTAAAAATAATCAAAGTATGCCTGACGTATTATCAATGAGTGCAACTCCTATTCCAAGGACTTATGCCCTAACAATATATGGAGATACCGACGTATCTAGCATTAAGAGCATGCCTAAAGGAAGACTTCCAATAAAGACTTATGTCAAGAAAACTGATGAATTAAAAAGCGTTTTATCTTCTATCTTTAGCGCTTTAAAAGATGGAAACCAAGCTTATGTTATAGCGCCAATGATAGAGGAAAGTGAAGATGTAAATTATACTAATGTAAATGATTTAAAACATAAGTTTGAATTAGCATTTAAAGATTATAATACTCAAGTGCTGCATGGTAGAATGACTAAAGAAGAAAAAGACGATGTTATGAACAAATATAAAGAAGGTAGCATTAATATTTTAATAAGTACCACCGTTGTAGAAGTTGGTGTAGACGTGTCTAACGCTACCATTATGGTGATATTTGATGCTGATCGTTTTGGACTATCTACTTTGCATCAGCTAAGAGGAAGGGTAGGTAGGAGTGATCTTCAAAGCTACTGCTATTTAATTAGTGATAAGGATACACAAAGATTAAAAATAATGGAAGAAACTTGTGATGGCTATAAGATAAGTGAGGCTGACTTTAAACTTAGAGGACAAGGAGATATCTTTGGTAATAAACAAAGCGGTAGCTTGGAATTTAAATTAACTGATATTAAGAAGGATTATGATTTATTAGTAAAGGTAAGAGATGATGTAAATAGTTTATATTAACTACTTCTTATATAGAAGTAGTTTTTAATTTATTAAAAATTATATTATTTAGCACTCAATATTGACAAGTGCTAAAAATGGTGTTATAACAATACTGTAAATGATTGAGGGAGGTAATGATATGAAGAAAAAAGAATTTAAATCAGAATCTAAAAGATTACTAGATTTAATGATTAATTCAATCTATACAAATAAAGAAATATTTTTAAGGGAGCTAATATCAAACGCTAGTGATGCACTTGATAAACTTTATTATCGTTCTTTAACTGATAAGGATATTAAAATAAAGAAGCAAGATCTTAAAATAGATTTAACTTATGATGAAGAAAAAAGAATTATTACAATAAGTGATAATGGTTGTGGTATGACTAAGGAAGAACTAGAAAACAACTTAGGTACGATTGCAAAGAGTGGTACTTTGGCATTTAAAGAATTAGAAGCTAATAAAAATAAAAAGATAGATATTATTGGTCAGTTTGGTGTTGGCTTTTATTCAGCTTTCATGGTAAGTAAAAAGATAGTAGTAGATTCTAAAGCTGTTGATGGTGATGAAGCTTACAGATGGGAAAGCGAGGGCGCTAGTGGGTATACTATTGATTCATCAGATAAGAATGACAATGGTACTACGATAACTTTATATCTAAAAGATGATACTGAAGATGAGAAGTATGACACTTATGCTACTGAATATAAATTAAAGGATTTAATTAAAAAATATTCAGATTATATCAAGTATCCTATCATTATGGAAGTAACTACAAAAGAAGATGATAAGGAAGTAAAAGAAAAAGAAACTATTAATAGTATGATTCCTATTTGGAAACAAGATAAGAAGAAATTAACGGAAGAAGATTATGATCATTACTATATGGATACGTATTATGATTATGAAAAACCACTAAAGGTCATTCATTCTTCAGTAGAAGGCCTTTGTAGTTATAAATCTTTATTGTTTATCCCTTCTAAAGCCCCATATGATTTTTATACTAAAGAGTATGAAAAGGGACTAAGTTTATATTCAAATGGGGTTCTTATCATGGATAAGTGTTCCGAATTATTACCAGATTATTTTAGCTTTGTAAAAGGAGTTGTTGATAGTGAGGACTTATCACTTAACATCTCACGTGAGATGTTACAAAAGACAAAAGCACTTAGTTTAATATCAAAAAACATTGAAACTAAAATTAATAAAGAGCTTATTGATATGAAGGCTAATGATGTCGATAATTATAAAAAATTCTTTAATACTTTTGGTATGCAAATAAAGTATGGTATATATAGTAGTTATGGCGCTAATAACGATAAACTAAAAGATTTATTAATGTTCAATTCGTCTAAGACAAAAGAACTTATAACATTAGAAGAATATGTAAAAAACATGAAAGATAAACAAGAGGTTATATATTATGCTTGTGGAGAAACAATTGACAAGATAGATAATATGCCTCAGGTAGAGCAGGTAAAAGCTAAGGATTATGAAATATTATACTTAACTGATTATGTTGATGAATTTTGTATAAATGCTTTAATGGAATTTAGTGGT
>CAZBUA010000092.1:0-3055 GCA_964494975.1 uncultured Muribaculaceae bacterium | reverse complement strand
TTAAATAGGATAAACGTGCCTAATAAAATGTTTTGTACTAGGGTATATGAGGGTAGTGACTTTAATGATTTAGAATCAGAAGAACACATGCACTGTTTCATACTATATTATTTAAACAATAAGGTATATCAATTAGAACATCCTAACTTTGAAAGAATTGGTATATATAAGTTTGAGAATGAAGATTATGCAATAAAGAGTATTAATGATTATTATGAAAAGATGGCTAATGGTGCATCAAGACCCGTAACCGAGTTTTGCGAAGTGCCAGTAGGTTTATCTTTTAAAGAATTTAATAATTATATAAATAGTTTAAAACCTTATAAATTATGATAAAATATTATTAGGTGATATAAATGAATTTAAAAGATGAGTTTAAGTGTATGATAGGAGCTTACTATGGAGTTAGAAGCATGGATGAGTATGATCTTAAAGTATATGTATTAAAAGATATTGAAAATTATATTAAAGATTTTATAAGTAATAACAATATAAATGATTATAATTACGAAGAAGAATCAGAAATCATTAATAAAGAGTTATCTTTAAAAACCAAACTACAAGATAGTTTAATAATACTTCAAAGAATGGATGCTTCTATGGAGTTAATATTACTTATAAAAAGAAAGCTAAGACAGATTAAGGACGAAGAACTAGAAAATAAGAATAATTAAATTATTCTTATTTTTTATTGTATAATATATGAAGCGAGGTGTTATTATGAGTAAACTATCTAATGAGTTATACATGGTTAAATTATTAATGAATCATAAAAAATATACTATTAATGAGCTTTCAAAAGAAATAGAGGTTTCTACTAGAATGATAAGAACATATAAAGAAGATTTAGAAAAGGCTGGAATTTTTATTGAAAGTATTAAAGGAAAATCTGGTGATTATATATTGTATGACAATACTTTACTACCTAATTTAAAATTTAGTAAATATGATATAGAGTTAGTAGAGCAACTAAAGAAAAGTAATAAAGATAAAGTGTTAGATGAAAAGATTGATTCATTATTAAATAAGTTAAAATATGAACACTTATTTATAAAAAGATATGAGGATACTTTACCAGATGATATTGATGAAAAAGAATTACTTAGTTTAATTATAAATGCATGTAAAACAAGAAATAAAATAAGAATTAATTATGTTAGTTTAAATAAAGTAGTTAAGTCAAGAGTGATACAACCTTGTAGCGTGTTTTTACATGGAGATGAAGATTGGGTGATAGCGGCTTTTTGTGAACTAAGAGGAGAAGTTAGGTTATTTAACTTAAATAGAATAAAAGAATATGAAATATTAAAAGAAACGTTTTAATAAGCATTAATATTTCCTCTTTAAGTGGTAATCTTTATTTAAGGAGGATTTATTATGATAAAATATATTGATTTTGATGGAGTTATAATGAATACTGAACCACTTCTTTTTTATGAATATAAATATTTAAAAACTAAAAATATATTTGTAAATAAAGATGAGTATATTAAAAACGCTCCGTGGGAGGAAATACTTGCAAAGTCAGACATTATAGATGATTCTTTTTCAATTCTAAAAGAATTGGATAAAAGTTATAAAATACTTACAAAGGTATCTTCTGCTACTAATGAGGGAAAAGCTAAGATAGAATTATTAAGAAACAATGATATTTATTTAGATATAATACTAGTTCCGTCTGGATTATGTAAGTCAGACGTGGTAGATGCAAGAGAAAACGTTTTAATTGATGATACGGTACATAATTTAGATGATTGGAGCAACAGTGGTGGCATACCATACTTTTTTAATAAAGATGATATTGATGTTGATAGCTGGAATAATAGAAATGTTAAGTATCAAAAAATAAAGACACTTAGAAATATAAGGAACATTTAATTGTGTTCTTTTTTTATTTATGTATGTCATAAACTTATTACAGGTGATAATAAATGAATGAGAAGAGTATTAATCAGAAGTTAAAAATATTTGTAATAGGAGTATTTGTAATATTTATCATAATAATACTTAAGGTTTTTTATATTCAAGTATTTGAGTATGACAAGCTAAATAAGTTAGCTAGCAACCTATGGAGTCGTAATCTTCCAATAGAAGGAGATAGGGGTAAAATATATGATAGAAATGGTGTTGTTTTAGCAGATAACGTAACCACTACTTCTTTAGTTCTTATACCTAACCAAATTAAAGATAAGGATTTAGTTACTAATAAGTTAGCTAAAATACTAAATGTTACTTATGATGAGATGAAGAAACACGTCTATAAGAATACTAGTATTGAAAGGGTTCATCCCGAGGGAAGAAGACTTTCTTATGACGTGGCTGAACAAATAGAAAAGCTTAATTTAGAAGGGGTTTATTTAGTAAGAGAATCTAAAAGAAGTTATAACTACGGAATGGAATTATCTAACACGTTAGGCTTTGTAGGAATAGATAATCAGGGGTTATCTGGTATAGAATTACAGTATGATGATTACTTAACTGGTGAGTATGGTGCTATTAAGTATTTTTCTGATGCTAAGGGTAATAAACTTAATTTATCACAAGTCTATGAAGCTCCTCAAAATGGGGTTAACATAACCCTAACCATTGATCAAGACATTCAAGCTAGTGTTGAAAGAGAGCTTGATAACGTGGTAACTAAGTATGATCCTGAAACTGCCTTAGCCATAGCTATGGATCCTAATAGTGGTGAGATATTAGCCATTTCATCAAGACCTAACTTTGATGCTATTAATTATCAAGATTATAGTATTGAATCAATAAATAGAAACTTACCGATATGGGCTACTTATGAACCAGGTTCTACCTTTAAAATAATTACTTTAGCGTCAGCTTTAAATGAGAATTTAGTTGATTTAGATAAGGATACATTTTATGATTCTGGTAGTGTCATGGTAGCAAATGCTAAGATAAGGTGTTGGAAGGCAGGGGGACATGGCTTTGAAACCTTTTTACAAGTCGTAGAAAACTCCTGCAACCCAGGGTTTGTAGAACTAGGTCAAAGACTAGGTAAAGAAAAGCTTTTTAGTTATATTAATAATTTTGGTTTTGGAAA
>CAZBUA010000091.1:251-3064 GCA_964494975.1 uncultured Muribaculaceae bacterium | reverse complement strand
AAATACTATTGGTATTATTTAGTATTTTAATATTAAGTTTAGTACCTAAAAAGCATAATAATAAAAAAACTAACAATATAATAACGGATATAATAATTTCTAACATCTTACGTTTTGGACTTTTTAACTCCACTTTATTCTTTTCTGAATAAGTGATCTCATCTTTCATGTAATCACCTCTATTTTAATAATAACATTTATTTAATAAATAAACAATAATCATTATTTTATTTTTGATTTTAACTTTGTATTTATCTCTTCTTCAAACTGATTGTTTTTTTGAATAAGTTGTTCTCTTTCAAAATCACTACTTAATAGTTTTAATATAAGATTAGTATGTAATTCTAAGCTATCATTTCTAATTATAGCGTTTTCTACTATTTCGTTACCCCTGCTATTTTTCTTGCGATATATTCCCAAAATAACATAAACATTATCAAATAATCTTTTGTAAACAATTCTAATATGATCTTCTCTTAACTTCATTGCTTTTTTAAGCTTTTTAATTGATTTGCTAGCTGCTAAAGCACTACCGTTTCTAATCATCTCTAACGCCTTATAAGCATGCTTATAATCATCTTCAGAAAGCGATTCAATATCATTTAAAATAACGTTTTTACCCTCAGTTACACCATAATATAAAATTATATCTGTATCTTTTGGAGCATCATCTTCAATCGTTTCAACACTATTTAAATAATTATTTAATATTTTATATAAATCATCATTTACAGAAATACTTTTAAATATTTTGCTTATAAATACGTTTATATCATAAGAATAAGACAGTTTATCTAAATATTCTATAATACTTTTTTCATCTGGTAAACTTCTTAAGATAATTAAATCATTACTTACTTCAACCTCTTTTGATTCTATTTGTTCTTCATCATCAAAGTGAACTATTGGAGCTTGCTTTATTATCTTTTTAGGTGCTTTTGAATCTTCAATTTTAGCTTTAATAATGGCTTCATTTTCCGCTACAGCAATGTTAAAAGACTCTAATTCTTTGTATGCTTTTATTTTCTCTTCTTCGGGAGCTTCTTCTATTAATTCAGTTAAATATGCTAATAAAGCAGGATTAATTCTACTTTTTTCTTTAATACAACCAATAATAAATTTTATATCTCTTATTACCGATTTGGTAGCTTCTTTATCTTTAGCTATAGAATCATATTCTTCAGTTATACAATCACAAGTATATATAAGCATGTTTTCTAATTCTTCATTAGAACGTTGTAATAATTCTTCTCTTTTTTTAAAGTCACTATATTCTTTTAATTTCATCTTCTTGGAATCACCAGTACTTACGATACTGTCATAAAGAATATGAAGAGTCAAATCGTCTTCCTCATTATTTTTATAATAAAACTTAGAGATATTTTTTTCATAATCAAGATATTGCTTTCTAATATTAACCAGGCTAATTATTTCATCTTTATCTAAGATACCTATTTCGTCAATGCATCGTTCTAATTGCTTAGAATCTAAAAACAAAGTCAGATTATCAGTCTTAAAATTTTTTCCTTTAGAAAATATCTTAGTATATATGGGTCTTATAATATTTAATCTAACATTATATTTAGACACCTTTTCGGTTAATTCATCAAACTCATTATTTAATATTTTATTTAAACTGTTATACATTTATATCACCATTATAATTATACAACAAAAGACTATATTTTTATAGTCTCTTTAATCCTTTTAATAACTTTTTTCTCAATTCTTGATATATAACTTTGAGATATATTCAATTTTTCAGCTAACTCCTTTTGAGTTATTTCTTCCTCTCCAAAAAGGCCATATCTTAGTTTCATTATCTGTTTATCTCTATCTGATAGTTTATTTATTTCATTTAATAATAAACTCCTCAGATCATTATCCTCTAATTCTTTTGTTACTAAATCTGGTTCGGTACCAAGAATGTCTTCTAGTCTTAACTCGTTTCCCTCTGCATCAAATGATAATGATTCTTCTAGAGATACATCACCATTTCTCTTTTTATTTTTTCTTAGATACATAAGTATTTCATTATCTATACACCTAGATGCATAAGTTGCTAACTTAATATTCTTATCAGTCTTATACGTATTTATTCCCTTTATTAGTCCTATTGTACCAATACTTACTAAGTCTTCTAAATCAATCTTGGTATTTTCATATTTTTTAGATAAATAAACAACCAATCTTAAATTATGTTCTATTAAAACGTTTTTAGCATCAATACTACCGTTTTCAAATTCTTTTAAATACTTTAATTCATCTTCCTTAGATAATGGTTCTGGTAATATGTCACTACTACCAATAAAAAATAAAGTATTTACCTTTCTAAATAAATTTTTAATCCAATTAATTATTATTTTCATTTATTTCCTCCATAACCTTTCTGTGTAATAATAAATCTACATCTTCAATATTAAAATTATTGTCACTTATCCCAATTAATACTTCTTGTGATATTAATTTGTTATTTATGACTAATTTTTTAATTTTAAAACACTTAATTACTGAGTCTTTATTAACCGTTTTACAGGGTACTAAAATAGTTCTTGGTTTATAATTGTTTAATATCTTCTTATTTATAACCAGTATCGGTCTTTTTTTATACGGATCTATTAAATTGTTACCAGTATCAATAAAACCCATTATACGTGCTACAAAGCCATTTAAAAACGTTATTTCTACAGAATACTTTTTAGAATATTCATCCTTAAGTTTCCTAGTTTGATGTATGTATAAAAAAAGTGTTATTGGGGTTAATACAATAACTATTAACCAATTAATACTAGTACCATTATGATAGAAAATAA
>CAZBUA010000091.1:0-228 GCA_964494975.1 uncultured Muribaculaceae bacterium | reverse complement strand
CATTAATAATGTATAAAAAGCCACCTAAAATAATACTTACTAAGTAAAGATAAATAAAATTATTAATGGTATATTTAATATTTTTATACTTAAAAGTAATTAGTATCATCCCTATAGATATTATTATTTTGAATAAAAATAATTCTAATGAACTCACTTTTATAAATAAAAAAATAACACTTAAACCCCCAAATAAGGAGGCTAATATTATTCTTAATATATTGGTGT
>CAZBUA010000090.1:0-3099 GCA_964494975.1 uncultured Muribaculaceae bacterium | reverse complement strand
ATGGGAGCTGTATGTGATATAGTTAGTGAAGTTCCAGAATTAAAAGTTTATGCTACTACTTTTAGTGCGGACATATTAAGAAAAGAATTAGAAGATTCAGGTATTAAGTATGATAATTTAGTAGAGATAAGTCCTTATAAGAAACTTACTTTTGATAGTAATAGTGTTTTTCCAGTAAGATTGACTCATTCTATACCAGATAATGTTGGTTATGCTTTAAACACTCTTGATGGAACTGTTTTTTATACCGGAAACTACGTGTTTGATGCAACGATGTTAGGCCCATATAAGGCTGATATAGGTAAGTTAGCTTACATTGGTAAGCAAGGAGTTTTATGCCTTTTAGGTGAGTCTATGTATGCTGATAAGATTGGATATACATCACCTAAGAACAGGGTTTATAAACTGATTAGAAACACTTTAAATAAAACTGAAAACAGAATTATTGTTACGGTTTTCACCGCACACGTATCCAGAATTGAAGAGTTATTTAATGAGATATGAAGAGCAATATCGTACGACGAATGAGCGCGTAATGAGATATCAAAAACAACCAGAAGGGTTGTTGTAATGGGACATAAGCTTCAGGGTATAATAAATGATATTCTTGATAATAATTATGTAAAATTTGATCGTGATAGAATAGGTGATTTAAGTAATATTAATGATAAGGATGTTGTTATCTTAATATCTAATGAAAGAGAAAAGCCATTTATGAATTTAAATAGAATTATTAATGGTTATGATAGATATATTAAGATTAAATCAACTGATACTTTCTTATTTATGGAAGCAATCAATGATTATAATGAAAAAATGGCTATTAAAGCTGTTGATGATTTATCAAAAGAGGGTGCTTCTGTAGTAACCATGTCTAGAAAAGATAATTTATTACATCATGCTTCTAGTGAAGATATAATGTTAATGCTAGATTTAATGAATCCAAAGTATTACATGCCTGTTGAGGGTGAATACCGTCATATGGTAGCGAATGCCAATGATGCTAGACACGTTGGTATGAAAAAAGAAAATATCTTGTTAAAGCAAAATGGTGACGTAGTAACCTTTATTAATGGTGAACTTAAAGATGAACCAGAAAAGATTAAGGTAGATGACATCCTAATTGATGGTAACTCTACTCAAGATATTGGTGAGTTAGTATTAAAAGATAGAGAATTATTATCTGATAATGGTATTGTTATTATTTGTGCAACCTTAGATAAGAGAACTAAGGAAATATTAGCATATCCTGAAGTGTTGACAAGAGGATTTATATATGTAAAAGAAAGTACTGAGTTAATTGAAGAAATGAAACGTATCTCTCTTGAAGTAATAAATGAGAATGTTGCTAACAACTACGTTGAGTATAATAAAATAAAAATGGGTATTAGAGAAAGATTAAGCAGATACTTATTTGAAGAAACTGAATGTAGGCCAATGATAATAACGGTAATACAAGAAGTGTAGTAAACACTTCTTTTTCTTTTTAAAAAAATTGACATTATTACATAAAATTGTTATTATTGTTATAGTGAGAATTGGAGGCATAACATGAATAAGTCTAAAAATTTATATAATTTATTAGGAGTTTCTCCTACTGCTTCGATGGAACAGTTAGAAAGAAAAATGCAACAGTTTGAAGCCTTCTATCAACGTCAGAAGGATAATGGAAGAATGACTGAGTTATCTGAACAACGTATGGAAGAAACTGAAAGGGAATATAAACTTTTATGTGAAAACAGAACGGAATATGATATGAATATTACAAGAATCGGATATTCAGACTCAGATTTAATTGATATGGTTAATAATCATAGTAAAGAAATACGTAAAAAAGAACGTGATGCATATTTAGATCAGTTAGCAGTTGATAATGATTATGAGGTTATAAAAGAAAAACCAGTAAAACCAAAATATAAAATAGCCAAAACTCGTAAAAAAATTATATCAATGGGATTAGCGCTAGTATTAATAATGACTACTGGTGGTGTTACTGTCTATGCTATTAAAAACCGCAATAAAAATATTGATCCACTACAAAACGTATGTGTTGAATATACCATTAAAGATGGGGATACAAAAACGTTTTTAAACGATACTTTTGATGATTATAATTATTCATATCATGAAGTATCTGGCCCATACAGATCATTAGATGATTCTGTTATATATGCAGGTGATGTGGTAATTGGAATAACTACAAAAGAAAAAGCTGATGAGTTAGTAGCAAATGGTAAAGCAAGAATAATATCTGTAGAAGAAGCTATTGACTTATTAAAAGATAATAGTTCGTTAGCAGGTGAATTTAAACGTTATGCAGAAGGTAAAAGTAACGTAACTTTTTACGTACCTGTAGATGTAAAAACGATATAATAGCAAGCAAAAGCTTGCTTTTTTTGTGTAAATATCATTTTTTTTGTAATATTTACTATTTTTATGTTATAATCGTATGGTGTGAAAAAGAGAAGGTGTATTTATGGAAATAAGAAACGTTGCAATTATTGCCCACGTAGACCATGGTAAAACTACCTTGGTAAACCAACTGCTAGAACAGTCAGATACTTTAAGAGAGAATCAACAAATAGCAGATAGAGCGATGGATTCCAATGATATTGAAAGAGAAAGAGGAATAACTATTTTAGCTAAAACTACAGCTATTAATTATAAAGGTTATAGAATAAACATTCTAGATACCCCAGGACATGCTGATTTTGGTGGAGAAGTAGAAAGAATTATGCACATGGTAGATGGTGTTCTTCTTGTTGTTGATGCGTATGAAGGAACTATGCCACAAACTAGATTCGTACTTAAGAAAGCTTTAGAAACTGGAGTTAAGCCCATTGTAGTTATTAATAAGGTTGATAAACCTTCTACTAGGGTAGCTGAAGTAATTGATGAAGTATTAGAGTTGTTTATTGAGTTAGGAGCGGATGACGAACAGTTAGAATTTCCAGTTGTTTATGCGTCAGCATTACAAGGAACTTCAAGCTTAAGTCCTGATTTAGCTAGTCAAGAACACACTATGAATCCAATATTAGACATGATTGTTGATAACATTCCAGGACCATCAACTGATGCTCAGTCACCATTACAATTTCA
>CAZBUA010000089.1:0-3135 GCA_964494975.1 uncultured Muribaculaceae bacterium | reverse complement strand
GTTTAGAATATGTTAAAAGCTTTTTTAAAGCTGATTTAAAGATTAAAAACGAACTTAATAAAGTAGCACCAAATGATTCTTTTTCCTACTCAAAAGAAGCTTCTTTTGAGTATGGTGAAGCATTATACAACGCGGTTGTTGATATGGAAGATGAGTTTTTAATAATTGTAAAACCCATCGTAACAGAATGTACGTATAGTAACATAAAAAATAAGTTTGAAGTTTATAAAAACGTAATAATTGATTCTAACTATAATTATGATAAATTAAAGAAAGTTTATAAGAGTTTCTTATCAGATATGAATCCTAACCTTATAGATAATGTAAAAAAAGTATGTATTGGTTATTATTTGGGTAGGAGTGTTGATAATTTATTTAATGAGTGTGTATCTATAAACGAATTATTACACGTCCTTCATTCATACGTAATTAATAATGAAATGATGTATGAGAAAGTACCTAAGTTAAATAGTAAGATAAATGACAGTAATTGTGAAATATGCTTAAGAGGTAAGGAAAGCCCTCTATCTAATAAAGTGTTCAATAGTGTTTTGCTATCTTCTAATTGTGGTGATACTGACATATTATCACTAGAGGATAACAGGGTTTTAGTAATGATTAGAGATAAGGGACACGCTTTATCAATTGAGATAGAAAAAGAACAAGATAAAATATGGGTTAGTTACTTTATACCTAAGGTATGTAATAAAGAGATGGTAAAGAAGCTGAAAGGAATTAATAATGTAAATGATAGTAATGCTGTAGGTAAGTTTTGTACTACTGAAGAATCATTTATTAATGACTTAAATGAATTAATAGATAAGGTACCAACTGATGCTGATATGGTATTTGATACTAATTATATAAAATAAAAAAGGGGATGATGCTAGTGGGTATTATTGATATTATAGAAAAGAAGAAAAATAAAAAAATATTAACAAAAGAAGAAATAACTTATTTTGTTAATAATTATGTTAATGGTAGCATAAGTGATGACCAGGCTTCATCTTTATTAATGGCTATTTGTATAAATGGCATGAATGAAGATGAAACATATTGTTTAACAGAGGCTATGATAAACAGCGGGGAAGTTATTGATTTATCAAGTATTCCTGGCATCAAGGTTGATAAACATTCTACTGGTGGTGTTGGAGATAAGACGACCTTAATAGTAGGACCAATCGTAGCAGCTTGTGGTGTACCAGTAGCTAAACTGTCCGGTAGGGGATTGGGACATACCGGAGGCACCATAGATAAGTTAGAATCCATAGAAGGTTTTAATTCTGACTTAACAACTGAGGAGTTTATAAAGCAGGTAAAAGATATTAAAATGGTAGATGCAGAGCAAACAAAAGACATAGTTCCAGCTGATAAAAAGATGTATGCATTAAGAGATATTACCGGAACAACTAGATCAATACCGTTAATAGCATCTTCAATAATGAGCAAGAAATTAGCAGCGGGAGCAGATAAAATAGTACTTGATGTTAAGACTGGTTCTGGAGCTTTAATTACTAATTTTAAAGACTCTGCAGCTTTAGCAAAACTAATGGTATCAATAGGTAATAAACATGGTAAAGAAACCATCGCCTTTGTTACTGATATGAATGAACCTTTAGGTAATAGTATTGGTAACGCTTTAGAAGTTAAAGAAGCTATAGAAGTACTAAGTGGTAATGGCGAAAAAAGAATAACCGAGTTAAGCTTAACACTTTCAGCATACATGGTAAGTATGGGCAAAGAAATACCGTTAGAAGAAGCTCAAAAAGAAGTATTAGAAGTTTATAATAGCAAGAAAGCATTAGATAAGTTTAAAGAGTTTGTAAAGTATCAGGGTGGGGATATTAATAATATTAAAGTATCTGATAATACTTTTGAGGTATACAGTAATGATACTGGTTACATAATTGATATAGATGAAACCGCACTAGCTAAAGAGTGCTTGAAGATGGGTTCTGGAAGAATAAACAAAGATGATATTATAAAAGAAGATGTTGGAATAGTTATTAATAAACACGTGGGTGATCATGTTAATAATAAGGAACTTTTAGCAACTATTTATTATGATGATGTAAAAGCTAATATAAATATTATAAGGTCTGCCTTTGTTATTAATGATAACAAGATAGAAAGTAAGTTAATATACGGGATGATTAAATAAAACATAAGTATGCAAACTATTTTAATCATGCTTATGATAAATAAAAGAACTTAGAGGATGATTATTTGTTGATTATAGTGATGATAATATATTAACTTTATCCACATGTTATGGTGAATCAGATAGTAAGTTAGTAGTGCATGCTAAAAAGATAAATTAGTTAAAATTGTTTTTAATATATGGTATAATATATACATCTAGTTAGGGGATGATAATTTGAAAATAGTAGATATTAAGAAAGTCTTAATAGAACAGAAAAATGTTAATTTATCTGGTAATTTATATCATAAGACACAAATAGATTTCGCTTATAATACAAATCATATGGAAGGATCAACAATAACTAAAGATGAAACATTAAGCATATATGATACCGGAACGATATTAACGACAACTGATAAAGTTATTGTGTTAAAAGATGCTACTGAAACAAAAAATCATTTTACATTGTTTAAGTACATGTTAGATACTTTAGATGAAGTGTTAAGCCAGGAAATGATTAAGAAATATCATTTCATATTAAAAGATGGTACCCTTACTGATAGTGAAAAAGTTTGGTTTAACATAGGTGAGTATAAAAAGTTAAAAAATTATGTTGGTGACATTACTACAACCAAACCAAATGATGTTATAAAAGAGATGACTGAATTATTTGATTGGTATGATAGTATCTTAAGCAAAACATTAGAAGACATTATAGAGTTTCATGTTAAGTTTGAAAAAATTCATCCTTTTCAAGATGGAAACGGTAGAATAGGTAGAATAATAATGTTTAGAGAATGTTTAAATAATAACATAATGCCATTTTATATTGAAGATAGAAATAAAGATTTTTATATAAGAGGCATTAAAGAATATCAAAATAATAATGAAAGAAAGTATTTAATAGATACTATTAAAAATAGCCAAGATAATTATGAACAATTAGTTAACTTCTTTTTAAAAGAAGATAAGATAAATTAGTTAGTATAAAT
>CAZBUA010000088.1:0-3136 GCA_964494975.1 uncultured Muribaculaceae bacterium | reverse complement strand
TTTATAAATTATGGCCAGCTGATCTACATTTAATAGGTAAGGATATTATTAGATTTCACACTATATACTGGCCAGCATTTTTATGGAGTTTAGATTTAGAAATGCCTAAACAAATATTTGGGCATCCTTGGCTTTTAACTAATAATGATAAGATAGGTAAGTCAAGAGGTAATGCCATATATGCTGATGACTTAGTAAATTTGTTTGGCTTGGATGCTGTAAGATATTATGTATTACACGAAATACCTTATGCTAACGATGGTAATTTAACTTATGAATTATTAATTGAAAGAACTAATACTGATTTAGCTAACACACTAGGAAACTTGGTTAATAGAACAATATCAATGGCCAATAAGTATTTTGATGGTACGATTAATAATAAGCATGTAAATGAAGACATTGATAGTGAATTAATAAATATGGTAAATAATGTTGATAATAAGGTATCAACTAAGATGGATACTTTAGAAGTAGGTGCAGCTTTAGATGAAATATTTGAAGTATTAAGAAGATGTAATAAATATATTGATGAAACAACTCCTTGGTCTTTAGCAAAAGATCCAGGATGTAGTGATAGATTACAAACTGTTTTATATAATTTATTAGAGTCTATAAGAGTGTGTGCAAACAGTTTAAACCCATTCTTAACTAACACGGCAGAGGAAATATTAAAACAGTTAAACACTACTGATACTGATTTAGTATTTAAGAGTGATAGTGTGTATACTGATATGAAAGCCGAAATATTATTTGCTAGAATAGATAAAGAATTAAAACTAAAAGAGATAGAAGAACTAAATAATAATTAGTTCTTTTTATTATATCAAACAAATGTATGCAAATATGTTGATTTATAATTTGATTATTGATATAATTAAATAAGAATAAAATAGGGTTAAATGAAGGAGGTAAAATATGTCTAAGTGGGATAAACAATATCTAGAATTATGTAAAACAATATTAAAAAATGGTAAGGAAGTTGAAAATAGAACCGGGATAAATACTATAAAAATTCCTTCTTATAATCTTCATTTTGATTTAGGGGAAGAATTTCCAGTTCTTACTACAAAGCAATTATTTTTTAGACAAGCCATACTTGAAATGCTATGGATTTATCAAGTTCAAAGTAATGATGTTAGATGGCTTCAAGAAAGAAATGTTCATATTTGGGATGAATGGGAAATTGGTGAAGACGGAATTTGGAGAGCTACTCAAATGTTACCTGACAAAGATGGTAAATTAGTTAAAACTAACGTTGAAAAAGATTTTGGAAAAGAGTGGGCCCATACCATTGGTACTGCTTATGGATATATTACTAAAAAGTTTAACTCTACAGATAATTTAATTAGTACAATTAAAAACAATCCAACAAATAGAAGAATGCTGATGAGTTTATGGCAAGATGATTATTTGGATACCGCTGTTCTACCTTCTTGTGTATGGTCAAGTGAGTGGGATGTTACTGATGGAAAGTTAAACGCTTGGGTTCATCAAAGAAGCTGTGACGTTCCTTTAGGGTTACCATTTAATGTTACTCAATACGCTACTTTATTAAACCTTTTAGCGCAAGTGACAGATTTAGAACCTGGTACTTTAGATTGGAGTATTAAGGATGCTCACATATATGTTAATCAGGTTGAGGGAATAAAAGAGCAAATAAGAAGAATGAATGAACTTGGAGATTTCTCAGCACCAGAATTATGGATTAATAAAGATGTTCATAATTTTAAGGATTTTGATAATTCTAAAGATTGTAAAGATGTTAAGGTGCTTAATTATAAACATCATGGAAAAATAGATTTTCCAATAGCACAGTAGGAGTTAGTATGAAAAATTTAATTTTGATAGCGGCAATTGGTAAGAATAATGAACTAGGTAAGAATAATGATTTAATATGGAAAATAAAGGGTGATATGAAGTTTTTTAAAGAACATACTACTAATCATCACATATTAATGGGTAAGAATACCTTTATATCATTACCACACATGTTACCAAACAGAACACATATTGTTTTAACTACTAGCAATTATAAGTTTCCCGAAGGAGTAATTGTTTGTAAATCTCTTGATGATTTTTATGAATTATCAAAAGGTATTGATGATGATGTTTATGTTATTGGTGGAGCTAGTATATATAAAGAAATGATAGATGATTGCAATGAAATGTATTTAACTGAAATAGATGATGAGTGTAAGGATGCAGATGTATATTTTCCTAAATTTACCGATAAGGATTGGGATAGAAAAGTTCTAGAAACAAATCAAGATGAATCCGTAACGTATTCTCACGTTTATTATAAGAAAAATAAAGAACTGTAATAGTTCTTTTTTATTTGCATAACTATATTTAGAGGTGATTGTGTGGCCATATGGTTTGATTCAAAGTATGTTAAAGACGGAGATACGTTTTTGTTAACTGAGGATAATAAAAAATATTTACCTGATATTTTTAAACATAAAAATATAAATATAGTTTGTACTAATGATCCTAAAAAATATTTATATGATAATTTATATGATGAAATAAAGGATGTTAAGTTAATAGGAGTTACTGGTACTAATGGAAAAACCACAACGTGTTATTTAATATATCAGATGCTAAATAGCTTAGGAATAAATACTTCTTATATTGGAACAATAGGATTTTTTTGTAATGATAATAAAAGAGTTTTGCAAAATACTACCCCAGATTGTGATTTGTTATATAATTTAATTTTAGAGTCTAAGGAATCCAGCTGTAATACCGTTGTTATGGAAGTTTCTAGTCAAGCATTAAAAGAGGATAGGGTATACGGTTTATTGTTTGATGCAATAGGGGTAACTAACATAACTCAGGATCATTTAGACGTTCATAAAACAATGGAGGAGTATGTTAATTGTAAAAAGAAATTAATTAATAAAACTAGAAATAATAAAATTTGTGTATTAAATGGTGATGATGAGTATTACAAATGTTTTATTAATAATGATAATAATAACATTATTATTGGAAGTGACGTGAAGATAAGTAATGTTAATAGTAATTTACATGATACTAGTTTTAATATTAATAATGATAATGTTAAAACATCATTGATAGGTGATTTTAACGTTTTTAATTTTACGATGGCTCATAGTATTATTAAAGAATT
>CAZBUA010000087.1:0-3244 GCA_964494975.1 uncultured Muribaculaceae bacterium | reverse complement strand
AAAAGGAACACCTGCTTTTCTACCATCTGGGGTAGCTCCTGTTTTCTTTCCATACATAACGTTTGAAGTGATGGTTAATATGGATAAGGTGTGTCTTGCGTTTCTATATAACTTATGTGAACACAAACATTTATAAAAATATTCAAGTATTTCTTTTCCAATTGAATCAACCCTATCATCATCATTTCCATATTTAGGAAAGTCACCATCTATTTCAAAATCAATTGCAATTCCATCTTCATCCCTTATTGGTTTTACCTTTGCATATTTAATAGCAGATAAAGAATCGGTAGCTACTGAAAATCCGGCAACTCCAAAAGCCATTAACCTGTCTAATTTAGAATCATGAAGGGCCATTTGACCTTTTTCATAAGCATATTTATCATGCATAAAGTGAATTATGTTCATGGCATCAACATACGTTTTAGCGACTTTATCTAGAGTTTTAAAATAAGCTTTTTTAACCGTTTCATAATCTAACACATCATCATTAATTTTATTAATACCACTAACTACTAATTCTTTTTTCACTTCGTCAATACCACCATTTATTGAGTACAATAATGATTTGGCTAGATTGCATCTGGCTCCAAAAAACTGCATTTGTTTACCAACTGTCATGGCAGATACACAGCAAGCTATTGCGTAGTCACAGCCATGTATTGGTCTCATTAACTCGTCTGATTCATATTGTATGGCATCGGTATCAATAGATACTTTAGTACAGTATTTCTTGAAAGTGTCTGGTAACTTTTCACTCCATAAAATTGTTAAATTAGGTTCTGGAGATGATCCTAAATTGTATAGAGTATTTAAATATCTATAAGAATTTTTAGTAACCAAACTCTTACCATCTTCAGTCATACCACCAATAGATTCAGTAACCCAAGTTGGATCTCCTGCAAAAAGTTCATTATATTCTGGAGTTCTTAGGTGTCTTGCCATTCTTAATTTCATTATAAATTGATCTATTATTTCTTGAGCTTCCTCTTCTGTTATTATGTTATTTTTTAGATCTCTTTCAAAATATATATCTAAGAATGTTGAGGTTCTACCCAAACTCATGGCTGCACCATTATTTTCTTTAATAGCAGCTAAATAACCAAAGTATAACCATTGCGTAGCTTCCATGGCATTAGAAGCTGGTTTTGATATATCATGTCCATATTTCAATGCCATTGATTTAATTTCGTTTAAAGCTCTTATTTGTTCTGATATTTCTTCTCTTAGTCTGATAGCTTCTTCATCAAGTATATCTTGTTCAAAATTAACTAAGTCCTTTTTCTTTTCTTCTATTAGAAAATCTATTCCATACAAAGAAATTCTTCGGTAGTCACCAATTATTCTTCCTCTACCATAAGCATCGGGTAGGCCTGTCAATAATCCAGCATGTCTAGCTTTTCTAATATCTGAAGTATATGCGTCAAAAACACCATCATTATGAGTTTTACGATATTTAAAATATTCTTCTACTTTTGGATCTAAAGTATATCCATATGCTTCTAATTCCTGTTTAACCATCCGCATACCACCAAACGGATTTACTATTCTTTTAAGTGGTGCATCTGTTTGCAGACCAACTATAACCTCATCATCTTTTATTATGTATCCTGGGTTATATGCATCTATTCCAGATACCGTTTTGGTATCCACATCATAAACACCTTTTTTTATTTCTTCTTTAGACATTTCTATATATTTATCATTTAATCTTCTTGTCTTATTCGTAGCTTTCTTTAAAAAACTATCATCACCATCGTATTCTGTATAGTTATCTAAAATAAATTGTTTAACATTTATTTCATCTTTCCAAACATTACCTTTAAAGTCGTTCCATTCTTTCATATGATGTTTACCTCCCTTATCATAACAACCTGATTGTATCACATTATAAAAATAATAAAGTGTTGCAATTGCAACAACATAAGATATATTACACATATTTACATTTTGAGCTTTTTATGAAAATAAAAAACTTGTTTCTTTTTTATAAATTAAATGATATAATCATAGTATGAATAATAAAGTAGGGGTGAATCATATGGAAGATAATATGAATTTAAATGCTAATACTACGGATGTGGTAGAAAACATGGATGATGAAATAATTGCCGATGATATTAGTGAAAAATTAAATGATAATATAGGAGCGGACAGTGTTGATACTGAGTTGACTGATACTTTAGAAGAAGACACTTTGACCGATTCTAATGATGTAAAGTTTGGGGAACCTTTGGCAGAAAATTTATCTAAAGAAGAAGAAACTGAAGAAACCACACTGATGCCAGAAGAACAAATTGTAACACCTATTGAACCTCCTAAAAGAGAGACTCTTCCTAATGAGATAGGATTAGTTTCTAATATTAATGGGAATGAAATAAATATTAAGGTAACATCATCATTATTTATGGAAAAAAATTTGATAGATAGTTACGTAGTGTTTGGTACAGATGCTTCAAGAATGGTTGGCATTGTAACTTCAGTTAATAGTGAGTTAGCTACTGTTAGGTTAATAGGAGAACTTAATAATGAAAAGTTTATTCCTGGTATTGAACTTAAACCAATGATTAACAGTGTATGTTTTTTAACTACTACTGAAGAAATGAAACAAATTTTAGCTAGTGATCAGAATAACAAAGTAATTAAAAAGACATTACTAGGTACCATGCCCTTATACAACAATACCCCAGTATACGTTTCAACCAATGACTTCTTTAGTAATCATTTTGCAATTTTTGGTAACACTGGTAGTGGTAAATCTTGTGGAGTTGCAAGATTATTACAAAATGTATTTTTTAATGACAATCAGGCTCCAAGAAATGCTTGTATGTTTATATTTGATGCGTATGGTGAGTATGAGAGTGCTTTATCGGTACAAAATAGTCAGATTTTCTTTAAAAGATATTCTACTAATGTTAAAGACCAAAAGTCTAATTTAATTAAAATACCATTATGGTTTTTAGATATTGATGATATAGCTTTATTATTAGACGTTGATGATGTTTCTCAATTACCAATAATTGAAAAAGCATTAAGACTAGTTACTGCTTTTTCTGGCAATGATGTTGAGACAAGGACTTATAAGAATGATATTATTGCAAAGGCTATATTAGAATTATTGTATAGTGGCGGTTCTGCATCACAAATACATGATCAGATATTTGCAATATTAACATCATTTAGTACTCCTGATTTAAATCTAGAAACACCAATAGTGCAACCGGGTTATACAAGATCTTTAAGA
>CAZBUA010000086.1:0-3362 GCA_964494975.1 uncultured Muribaculaceae bacterium | reverse complement strand
AATCGTTTGTTAGGAAAAATCCATCTTTAGCAACTTACGTAAATAATGGTACGATGACATGGCAAAAGTTTTATGAACAGTGGAATATGTATGGAGAAGATAATAGCGTTTGGGATAAGTATAAAATGGCTTCTACCACGACTGCTACAAAGGATGAAAGCTTTAGTTTCTCATCATTAGTAGACATGGCTAAGAAGGTTGATATGGATTCCGTCAAGAAGGGTGTTAACAGTCTTCAAAAAGTGGTAGAATTATTACAGGGATTTACTGCTGGTAAGGTAGGAACTACTCCTACTACTGGTTATGAACCAAGACAATTATTTAAAAAGTTTGAGGACTAATGGACATAAGAGTAAAGTTAGCTCTTGATGGTAACCCTAAGTATAAAGAATATTTAAGATCCAATTCATATTGGTATAAGACTTTAAACAGAAATCCTGACATGATGAACGTTTTTATAAATGAAGTAAAAGATAAGTACAAATTAAGGACTACTGATAAGATAAATGACGTAATGAATAAATTAGACATGGTAAATAAGTTTATAAACGTATTGAGGTGATATAAGTGTTAAATAAGTTATATAGAGTAATAGATGATATAGAAACTAGTGATATAAATAAAAGACTAGCATCTATTAAAGAAGAAATATTAAATGACGATACTGCTAAAATGTTAATAGAGAAGTTTAATATCGCTAAAGAATTATATGAGAGAAATAATGCTATTGAACCTTTTAAGGAAGCTAAAGCTTCCTTAATGAATAATGATTTAATAAAAAGATATTTAGAAATACAAAATGATATTAATTTATTAACCATGTATATTAATAATAAACTTAGTAAATATGTAAAGTAAAACATGCAATGTGTTTTACTTTTTTAATATATGTTATATAATTTATTATTAAGGAGTTAACATGAAAATAATAAGTGGAAAATATAAGGGTAGAATATTAAATGGATTTAATATAGAAGGTACTAGACCTACTATGGATAGAGTAAAAGAATCAGTATTTGGTATGATTCAAGAATACATACCAAACTCTATTATATTAGATTTATATTCAGGTACTGGTAATTTAGGTATAGAAGCTATAAGTAATGGTGCTATAAAAGCTTACTTAGTAGATAATAATAAGGTATCAATAAACACCATAAATAAGAACCTAGAGATGCTTAATATTACTAATGCTATAGTTCTTAATAGCGATGCTAATAAAGCCTTAGAAAGTCTAATAATAGATAATGTAAGACTAGATATTATATTATTAGATCCACCATATAATACTAACGAACTAGATAAGTCATTAACTAAGATAAACAGTAACACAAACATACTAAATAACAATGCAATAATAGTATGTGAAACAGAAATTAATATAGACTATACTAAATATACTAATTTAAATATATATAAAACCAGAACCTATGGTTCTAAGATAGTTACAATATTAAAAAAACAATGATTACTAATTGACTAAATATATAAATAATGTTAATATTAATTTATAAATAATAGGAGGAATAGAAAGATAATGAAAAGATTAAATAAGAAAGGTTTTACTCTAGTAGAGTTACTAGCAGTTATCGTAGTACTTGGAATAATTATGGTAATTGCAACACAACAAGTAGGAAAGGCTATGAATAATTCAAGAGCAAATGCGTTTGTAGAATCATACCAAATGATAGCTAAACAAGTTAATACATATTTAGCATCAGATGAGGATCCAGTTTGTGCAGATGCGACTGCTTGTGCTAAAGCTTATAATTTATCAAGTGATTATACATTAACGGTAGCAGTGAGTACTGATGATGGTCATACTTCACAATATAAAATAACTTTACAACCAACTACAGGTGGCAAATTTGCTAATTTAAACCTAGATAAATATGGAAAATATATTGATACAGATACATCAAAGTGTAGTTCTAGCAAGATTGGTTCTGGAGCAAATACTTGTGGAGCTATAATTGGTGATGATAAAACTCAAGGTATTATTGGATATATTAATTACTAATATTAGAAAGGAATTATTATGAAAAAATTAAATAAGAAAGGTTTTACTTTAGTAGAACTTTTAGCAGTTATCGTAGTACTTGCAATTATTATGGTAATTGCAACACAACAAGTGGGCAAAGCTATGAATAATTCAAGAGCAAATGCATTTGTAGAATCATATCAGATGGTTATTAAACAAGTAAATACTTATTTAGCAGATGCTGAAGACCCGGTTTGTAATCAAACAACTGGGGATGAAAATTATTGCTTAACTAAGTATAATTTATCAAGTGATTATCGACTTATCGTAGTTAAAGCTACAAATTTTTATAATATAAATTTAAGACCAAATACTACTGATGGGAAGTTTAAAAATGTTAACTTAACTAAATATGGTAAGTACACTAATGATACTAATACTGCATGCTCCAAAGAAAAGATTGGGTCTGAAGTAGTGAGATGTACTGCTACAATGATACTTGGACGTATTAATTATTAAGAGTTCTTAAAGAACTCTTTTTATTTTGCCTTTATCACGAATATTTAGTATAATGGTAATAGAAAGATGTAAGAGGTATGTTATGTTATTAATTGGATCTCATGTATCATTTAAAAGTAGTGATCAAATGGTAGGGAGTGTTAAAGAAGCTTTAAGTTATGGTAGTAATACCTTTATGTTTTATACGGGGGCTCCACAGAATACTAACAGATGTGAAATAAATTATGATTTAACCGTAGAAGCTAGAAATATACTTTATGATAATAATATTGAATTAAAGAACTTAGTTATTCATGCCCCTTATATTATAAATTTAGCTAACAACGAAAAGAAAGATAGTTATAAGTTTGCAATAGAGTTTTTAAAAGAAGAAATACACAGGGCTTCAATGCTTGGTGTTGATAGGTTGGTATTACATCCAGGTAGTTATGTTAATCTTGATATTGATACTGGTATTAAGAATATTATTAATGCTTTAAATGAGGTTATAACTCCTAATCAAGTTATTAAGATATGTTTAGAGACAATGGCTGGTAAGGGTAGTGAGACTTGTTATTCTTTTGAACAAATAAAACAAATAATTGATGGTGTTAAGTACCCTGATAAGATAGGTGTTTGTTTAGATACTTGTCATTTAAATGATGCTGGTTATGATATGGCTCATTTTGATGAGTATTTAGATGAGTTTGATAAGGTTATAGGAATTGATAAAATAGGTGTGGTACACGTAAATGATTCTAAGAACATGATGGGAGCTCACAAGGATAGACATGAAAATATTGGGTTTGGATACATAGGCTTTGATGCACTTTTAAAGGTTATATATAATAAAAGATTAGAAGACGTACCAAAGATACTTGAA
>CAZBUA010000085.1:0-3383 GCA_964494975.1 uncultured Muribaculaceae bacterium | reverse complement strand
CATCAGTTTTCATGTTATCATTCCTTTCTATAAATAAAAAACCATAACAATTACTTGTCGAGTAATAATTATAGTTTATTTTTTTTAAAATAGCAACTTATATTTTAGTTTTTACTTGGTGTATTAATTATCATCCTGACTAATATTTAAATGCTTGTATGCAATGTCGGTTACCATCCTACCTCTCGGTGTTCTTTTCAAATAGCCAATCTGAAGTAAATATGGTTCACATACGTCTTCTATGGTAGATACTTCTTCGCCTATTGAAGCCGCTACTGCTTCAACACCTACCGGTCCACCATTAAATTTATATATAATTGTTTTCAAAAGCTCATAATCAACTTCATCCAGTCCTAACTTATCAACTTTTAGTGCATCTAAGGCATACTTAGTTATGTCTAAAGTTATGTTTCCATCACCTTTTACCAAAGCAAAGTCACTAACCCTTTTTAGTAGTCTGTTAGCTATTCTTGGTGTTCTTCTACACCTGTTAGCTAATTCTTCAGCGGCTTTATCTTCTATGTTTAAATTAAGCACCCTTGCACTTCTTTTAATGATCTCTGTTATTTCATCTTCAGTATAATAATTTAATTTAGATACGATTCCAAATCTATCTCTAAGTGGAGCTGATAAGTCTCCCGCTCTTGTTGTTGCCCCTATTAACGTAAACTTAGGTAAATTAATTCTTAAGTTTCTGTTAGCTCCTTCACTACCAACAATTATGTCAAGAGTAAAATCTTCCATTGCGGAATACAATATTTCCTCAACAAATCTTGGGATTCTATGTATTTCATCAATAAACAACACGTCTCCTTCTTCTAAAGAAGATAAAATTGCTGCTAAATCGCCAGCTTTTTCAATGGCGGGACCAGATGCTGTTTTAATACTAGTTTCCATCTCGTTAGCTATAACGTATGAAAGTGTTGTTTTGCCTAATCCTGGAGGGCCGTATAACAATACATGATCAAGAGTTTGATTCCTTTTTTTAGCAGCCTCTATAAATACTCTAATATTTTCCTTAATATCTTTTTGGCCAATGTATTCATCAATTGTAGTTGGTCTTAATGATACTTCAGAATTATCTTCGCGTAATTTTTCAGAAGTAATTAATCTATCGTCCATATTTTAACTCCTTTCAATTAATTCTTTAAATTCTTCCCATGTTTTTACCTTGTTTCCTATCTTTCCTTTATTTTGATAATTATCATACATAACCACGTTTAATCCTTTATCGTTTAACTCTTTATATACATCATAATCATCATCGAGCATAATATCTAATTTTAACTCTTTATATATTCCTATTTTGCTATCATGACCAAAATAAATACAATTATATCTAATATTATTATCCCATAAATAGTTAATAGTTATGTTTTCAATATTATTAACATGTTTACCTGCCCTAGCTGTTATTATGTATATATCATTATTTTCTGCAAGTTCATTAATTACTTTTTTAGCACCTTTTTCTAAAGGGCAATCATAAAACACGTCACTAGCATAAGCTTGTATAAAATCATATTGTTCTTTTTTTGGTAAATCATACATGTTCCTACCATTATATTTTTCTTTAAAAATCTCATTTGCCATCTTGGTTGTTGAACACATAGTGTTGTCCAAATCTATTCCTATTCTCATAATCACCTCAATAAAAGCTTCAATGCTTCTTTTACCTGATTTTCTAATGCATCACTAGGGTTAATATTAGAAAGTACTTTCTTAATATCTGCTGGTTTATATCCTAATGCTTTTAAAGTGTCACAAAGTTCATTATAAGTATCAGCCTTAACGTTAGAATCCTCAGCTAGTTTACCTTTTAAATCAAGAATTATTTGTCTTGCAACCTTATCTCCAATTTTTGGAAACTTTTTTAAATACTCAATATTACCAGAATCAATAGCATTTATAATACTTTCTTTATCACCACCAGAAAGCATTGGAAGCGCCATCTTACAGCCTAAACCCTTAACGCTTATTAGTTTTAAAAACAAATTTTTATCGTCAGGATTTTTAAATCCATATAGGGTATTTTCATCTTCCCTAATTTGTTGGTATAAATATATTACTGTTTCTTCATTTAATTTATAAGAGTATGGATTTGGAACATATATCAAATAACCTATTCCATTATTATCAATTACTACATAATTATTCTCTATAATTGTAACAAAACCCTTTATATAAGAATACATATTACACCTCCATTTATCTTGTATGCATTAATCATAACACGAACAATTGTTTTTGTAAATAAAAAACAAGCTTAAATTTTAAGTTTGTTTTTTATATTAATATTTTTATTGATTTTCTTTATTATTTTGCCATCTTTTTAAAGTTGGAAATAATTTCGTACAGTGTTTTCTCATTTCATCATTAGTCATACCAGCTTGAGAACCATATTGTGAACACATTTCTATGTATTCATTCATTGTAACTTTATCTATATATTCTCCATTTTTATAACAATATATACAATAATCACCATTAATACTTCCATCTTTATTCGTACCTAACTGTTTATCTGAAGTTATTGGCATACCACATCTTTGACATATTTTGTTTTTCATTTTATCACCCACTTAAATATTATAACATATATTATAACATAAAATTAGTGCTTATAAAAAGATATCTTTTTATTTAATTATAATAAATATCATTTATAATGTCATAACAGTTATTTCTTTCTAGTTAAGATAATTCCTATAATTAAGGCAATTAAGGCAAATGGTGCCATTCTAATATAAGCCCACTCAAACGAATGGATGAACACACCTAAAACCGCATTTTCCGGATTATTATAATTCCAATTTAAATAAGAACCATTTATAAATACTAAGATTGCAAAAATAATAACAATAAGTATTGCTAAAGAGACCATTATCCAATGAGCTATTTTTCTTTTTATGATCTTTCTTTGAGATAATTGCAAATTAATTATTTCTAGTTTTTCAGAAATTACTTTTAGATCATCTTCCTTTTTATTAGAAACATTCTCCCCAAGCAAAACACTTACTGAAGTATCAAGTGTTTCAGATATGCTGATTAACATTTCACAATCTGGAACTGATAATCCTTGCTCCCATTTAGAAATTGTTTGTCTTACAACGTTTAGTTTAATAGCTAGTTCTTCCTGTGAAAGTCCTTTTGACTTTCTTGCTGATTTAATGTTTTCTTTCAACATTATAAACCAACTCCTTTCCTTCATGAATAAATTATATGAAAAACAGTCCGTTGCTACAAGCAATGAATTTTAACATTTATAATTATAATAAAAAACTTGTACAAAAAGCACAAGTAATTAATTAAAAATTGGTGCTCTTAGAGAGACTCGAACTCTCATGAAATAAATCACTAGCACCTGAAGCTAGCGTGTCTAC
>CAZBUA010000084.1:0-3513 GCA_964494975.1 uncultured Muribaculaceae bacterium | reverse complement strand
AACACTATCACAAGCCTTATTCATGTTTAATTTAAGAATGTTTGCAACGCAAAGACTAGCAGCCACGTTATACAAGTTATGATCTCCTAGTAACTTTCTAGTCCTTTTCTTATCATAAACAAGTTTGCTAACTCCTTCGTTTATAAGATAAAGACCATCATCTTTAATTAAGATACCATTATTTACTTTCTTATCATCACAAGAAAATTCATAAGTATTATTATCTTTCTTATACCATTTTAAACTATCAGGACTATCTAAGCCCCATATCTTATAATCATCTTCTCTTTGATGATTAAAAATATTTAGTTTAGCTTCTTGATATGCTAAGTATGACTTATACAAATCTAAATGTTCTTCATAAATATTAAGTAAGATACTTATGTTTGGAGAAGCATTTACAAACTGTAGTTGATGACAACTTAGCTCGGTTACAACAATGGTATCATAAGTCATGTGTTCTATTTCATTAAATACTGGTATTCCAATATTACCAACTAACATTACTTTTTTATCAGCACATTTTAATATATGGGTAATAAGGGACGCCGTAGTACTCTTTCCCTTCGTACCAGTAACACCTATTGTTAAGCAATTAGAATGTTTAAAAAATAAATCCATCTGTGATGTTATCTTACTTCTTAAAACATCATAATCAATATTCTTAAAATTAACACCTGGTGACTTAATTATTAAGTCATATTTATCTAAGTTATCTAAATAAGTACTACCTAGATCAAAAGATAAGTTACTATCGCTTTGTAGTTCAGGATTAATATCTAACAGCTTATCATTACCATCACCAATTACTAGTTTCTTACGTTTTAAATACTTTCTTATTAGATTATAAGTAGACTTACCTTCCCTACCAAATCCTAATATTAGTACCTTGTCATAACTATCTATTTCATTAATTATTTCACTAATCATTTTTTAATTCCTCCTTAATATTTATTATTAAGTTGTCAGGAACGTTATTATCATTATTAAACTCATTTAACATGTTATCATCTGGAGTTACGTATCCATAATTATCTTTATAATAATTAATTAGATAAGGTAGTTTTCCTCCGCGTCTAATAATACTATTAATCACATAATTAACTTCTTTTGTAGTTCCTACACACTCAAAAGGTTTAGCATCTGACTTACCTATTAAATCTATGAAATATGGTAGCATATCTTTATTATCTAATAAGTTCTCACCAAAAGTACTAATCATTACTTCTTCACTTACAAAATTACTCATTATTAAATATATAAATAAACATTTAGCGCAACTACAGCACCATCCATCAGTAACACCTATGTTCTTTCTTTTACCGCCATTATTACAACTAATAAAATGTTTAAAATACTTAGGATACTTAGTAAATATTTTCATTATTTCTAGTTCACTAAGTGGCCTCAACAAACTAAAATATTCAAAATTATTTGATAAGTATTTATTACAATAGTATCTAAAATCTTCTTCAAATTCAAAACTCTTAGAATACTGATGATTAACATTCGTACCCTTAACACTTACCTCATTAGCACTTGATTCATTAGATAGTACCACGTATTTAATATTATAAACATATGCTGTCATGTAAGAAATGAACGCTATACAGCTAGATATTGGAGTATGCCCATTTAAAAAACCCTTAGCATTCAAATCCGTTATCTTTCTATCAAAGTTTCTACTTACGTTAATAATATCTTCTTCCTTAATACCAGAAGTAAGAGCTCCATCAAAACACACCTTACGATTATTTATAATAAAGGCTTTCTTATTATGTTCATTTCTTAATATTTCTAGTGATGTAAGAGAGTCTTTACCACCACCTATAGCAACTAGATAACCTTCATAATTAGTTTTTGTATCAATCACATCATAATTAGAGCCACTACTTTCTACATTAACAAAATCATTAATACTAACATTGATATTGTTAACATAAAAGAACTCACCTAACCCGTTAAATAATAGTTTCTTAAACCAGTTAGTTTGATCTTCAGTTAAAGTACCACACTCTATTACTATGTTCTTACTACAAGTAGCTTTCCAGTAGCTAGCTATCTCTGCTAAACCAGCACTAAAAACAATCTTTTCTAGAAAGCTTTTATCATAAGTAACCTTACCCTTCTTAGGAATGGTTAAGGTTGGATTAAAAGTTATTAAATCTTTTATCTCAAAATGATAAGTTATAAAGATATTATCATCATAGGTAATATCAAACCCATGATAATAAAATACTGGGTATTCATTTCTTAATTCATTATATTTATCCATAATATCAACTCCATATTAATTATAACACATATTACTTTTTTAAGACGTTTTTTAGGTAGCAAGTGCCACATAAAGGTTCATAAATAACGGTATCATTAGAACCATCAATAAGGTTAGTATCTCCATCTAATACGTACTTTCCGTTTATCTTTCTAGCATTAAATCTTGCCTTAACACCACATTTACATATAGTTTCTAACTCTTTAAACTTATCTGATAGTTCAAGTAATCTTTTAGAGCCTTCAAATAGATTAGTTGTAAAATCAGTTTTAAGACCAAAGCATATTACTGATATGTCCAATATTTTTGATATGTACCAAAGACTTTCTACTTGTTTGCTAGTCAAAAACTGAGCTTCATCTACTAATATTGCTTCAATACCCTCTAGCTTACTCTTATATTTATCATCAAGTAAACTTTCGTTAGCGCCAAGTTTTATATCAACCTTTCTTTTAGGCCCTATTCTTGATACTAAATAATCTTCACCCTTAGTATCAATAACTGATTTAACAACTAATATACGCTTGTCATTTTCTTCATAATTATATGCCATTTGTAACAATGCCATACTCTTACCAGAGTTCATCGCGCCATACCTAAATTCTAAGTTTGCCATCATATCACTTCCTATCATGTTCTAATATGAGGATAACATTATTACATAAAATTGTAAATAAAAACAAGTACATTCTTACAAATCATACTTGTTATTATCTTACTTTTTTAGTTAAAATATATTTTATTTCATCTAAGTTATTATATGTTATTCCAACAAACTCATCTTCCATTGTCAATCTATCTGCTAACTGTTTTTTCTCATTATAATATGCTTCTAATTCATAAAGCATCAAAACTAACTGAGGATTATCATTTAACATAGCAATCTTTTCAGAATGAAAATCTTGTCTTGAAATATCATAAGTATCTAATTTTAATAAACTCATTTTTCTATCCTTTCTTTCTGTTCGCCAAAAAGGCGTGTGAAAATAAGAATAACATATTTTTTATTAAAATGCAACAGTAAATTTTATCACTTTTTTTTCTATTTTTGTCATACCGCCCATGTATGGTCTTAATGCCTCCGGAATTGTTATGCTTCCATCTGCATTATAATTGTTTTCTATAAGCGCTATCAAGCCACGAGGTGTTGCCACAACGGTATTATTTAAAGTATGAACGTATGAAGTACCATTCTCATCTTTAGTTCTGATACCAAGTCTTCTGGCTTGTGCATCACC
>CAZBUA010000083.1:0-3548 GCA_964494975.1 uncultured Muribaculaceae bacterium | reverse complement strand
AGACGCTGGAGCAACTAAGATTCAAGTAATCAAAGTAATTAGAGATATTACTGGTCTTGGATTAATGGATGCTAAGAAAATAGCTGATGAAGGTGGAAACGTTAAAGAAAACGCACCAATGGATGAAGCAAATGACATTAAAGCTAAGCTTGAAGAAGCTGGAGCTACAGTAGAACTTGCTTAATTAGTTAAATAAGTACTTTAAAAGAACTACGTTGTAGTTCTTTTTTATGTTATAATTAAATTATCTTGGAGGAATTATGCAGCACTATTTTACTAATGATGAGAGTTTGTCACATGATATCAAAAAAATAAATACAATTATTTACAATATAAGTTTCTTTTTTTATACAGACAATGGTGTATTTTCAAAGGGAGAACTAGATTTTGGTACAGAATTATTATTAAAAACGTTTGAATATAGTTTTCCACAAGAAAAAAAAGCTCTAGATATTGGCTGTGGTTGCGGTCCAATTGGAATATATTTATCCAAAATAGGAATGAACGTAGACATGACCGATGTTAATGAAAGAGCAATTAATTTATCTAAGAAAGCAAATGGTGAGCAAAATCTTAATGCAACAGTATTTGAATCTAACTCCTATGAACAAATAGATAAAAAATATGATTACATTGTATCAAACCCTCCAATAAGAGTAGGTAAAGATGTATTATATAACATTATTATGAATTCAAAAGATCATTTAAAAGATGGTGGAGAACTATGGATTGTTGTAAGAAAAAAGCAAGGCGCAGATTCATTAATAAGAGATATGAGATTAAATTATAATAGCGTTGAAGTAATTAATAAGAAAAAGGGATTTTACATAATAAAAGCAACCATATAGCTAATAAAATTATTAACTATGTGGTTATTTTTTATAAAGTAGCATTTTTTTTGTAATTCTTTAAAAAACCTATTGACTTTACTAGCTTTTTCTAGTAATATTTTAAATTGGTACTGTGTCTTTTGATTTAGACATGTTCTTTAAAAATTTTTAGTTTAGGGGTGGAAACGCGTGGCTTATAAGATAAGAAAAATGAACGAATACCGTGAGAGAAGAGATTTCTCAAGAGTTAATAACTCACTACAATTAGGTGAATTATTAGAGATACAAACAAAATCATATGATTGGTTTGTAAAAGAGGGAATCAAGGATGTGTTGGAGGAAATAAGCCCAGTAGAAAATTTCTCTGGAACACTATCTTTAGAGTTTGGTGATTATTGTTTTGATGAACCAAGACATACAATCAAAGAGTGCAAGGAGAAGAAAACAACTTTCGCTGCACCTTTAAAAGTACAAACTCGTTTATTTAACAACGAAACAGGAGAAGTAAAAGAACAGGAAATATTCCTAGGTGATATGCCATTAATGACAGATTCGGGATCATTTATATTTAATGGTTCAGAACGTGTTATCGTATCACAACTTGTTCGTTCCCCTAGTGTTTACTATGGAAGAGAAATAGATAAGAATGGACGTTCTATCATATCTTCTCAAATAATTCCTACAAGGGGTACTTGGCTGGAATTTAAGTTTAATAGTAAGGATGCTGTAGATGTAAGAATTGATAGAAACCGTAAGGTAGCTGTTACTGCTTTCTTAAGAGCTTTTGGCTTGTCTTCTGACGAGGATATACTTAACCTATATGGTAAAGATGAGTATTTAATCAATACTTTAGAAAAAGATTCAACTAGAAATGCGGATGAGGCATTACTAGAAATATATGAAAAATTAAAACCTGGTGAGCCAGCTACTTTAGATAGTGCTAAAAACCAGTTAATAACTAGATTCTTTGATAATTTCAGATATGATTTAGCTAAGGTTGGACGTTATAAATTTAATAAGAAATTAAACGTTTGTGACCGTTTACTAAATCAAAAGTTAGCTGAAGATATTAAAGTTGATGGTAAGGTTGTTTTAGAAAAAGGTACAAAGATAACTAACAAAGAGTTAGATATATTAAAACCTATTTTAGCAGATGGTTATGGCATGATTGATGCTGTTGGTGATAAAGATTTAGACCCTCATACAATGGTTCAAGTTGTTAAGGTTTATTCTCCTTTAGATCCTAAAAAAGTTGTTAAGATAATTGGTAATGATCAATCAATAGATGTTAAAACTTTAACAATTTCTGATATATATGCATCAGTGTCATATTATTTAAACCTTTTACAAAATATAGGTTCAATAGATGAAATTGATCACTTATCTAATCGTCGTTTAAGACAAGTTGGTGAGTTATTACAAAATCAATTTAGAGTTGGTGTTGCACGTATGGAAAGGGTTATTCGTGAAAGAATGACTACTTTAGATGTTGAAACAGCTACTCCTAAAACTTTGATAAACATAAGACCAATAACTGCTGTTATAAAAGAATTCTTTGGATCAAGTCCATTATCACAATTTATGGATCAAATTAATCCATTATCAGAATTAAATAACAAACGTCGTTTGTCTGCTTTAGGCCCAGGAGGATTATCAAGGGATAGAGCTGCTATGGAAGTACGTGACGTTAACGTATCTCACTATGGTAGAATATGTCCTATCGAGTCTCCAGAAGGAGCTAACATTGGACTTATTACATCTTTAGCAAACTATGCAAAGATTAATGACTTTGGTTTCATTATGACTCCATATAGAAGAGTTAAAGACGGAGTTTTACAAGATCAAATAGATTATTTAACAGCTGATGAGGAAAATGGACACATTATCTCTCAAGCAAAAGTAGATATGGATGGAAATAAAATTGTTCAAGAACATTGTCCTTGCCGTCAGAATGGTGAAAATATTTTAGCTAAGTCTAGTGAAATAGATTACATAGACGTAGCACCTCAACAAATCGTATCAGTTACAACTGGATGTATCCCATTCTTAGATCATGATGATGCACACCGTGCGCTTATGGGTTCAAACATGCAAAGACAGGCACTACCTTTATTAAGAGCAGAAGCTCCTATTGTAGCAACAGGTGTTGAAGCACAAGCTGCTGCTGATAGTGGTGTTGTTGTGTTAGCAAAAGCTGATGGTGTTGTTGAATATGTAGATGGTAAGAAAATAGTTGTAAAGACAACAAAAGCTAAAGATATATATTTATTAAAGAATTTTGAAGGTTCTAACGCTGGTACTTGTTATCATCAAAGACCTATTGTTCGTGTAGGGGATAAAATTACTAGAAGACAAATAATTGCCGACGGACCAAGTACTGATAAAGGTGAGGTTGCTTTAGGTAAAAACTTAACGGTAGCATTCATGACTTATAATGGATATAACTATGAGGATGCTGTAATTCTAAACGAAAGAATGGTAAAGGATGACGTACTTACTTCTATATATATAGAGGACCATGACATTCAATGCCGTGATACTAAGTTAGGCCCTGAAGAAATAACTCGTGATATTCCAAACGTATCAGAAGAGGCTCGTAAGAACCTTGATGCTAATGGTATTATTAGAATTGGTACAGAGGTTAAAGAGGGCGACATTCTTGTTGGTAAAGTTACCCCAAAAGGAATGGTAGAACTTACTTCAGAAGAAAAATTATTA
>CAZBUA010000082.1:0-3629 GCA_964494975.1 uncultured Muribaculaceae bacterium | reverse complement strand
CAGATGCGTGAGCTCCAATAGGATTAAAATATCTTAATATTGCTATTGACCATTCTTCATCAGACTTATGAACATCTTTTAAAATACCTTCTATCATTAACTTAGTTGATCCATACGGATTAGTAGTACTAAGAGGAAAACTTTCTTTTATTGGTAAAGCATCAGGTTTACCATAAACGGTTGCGCTAGAAGAAAATACTATTTTTTTAACATTAAACTCATTCATTACTTCTAATAAAGTAATTGTTGAATCTAAATTATTACGATAGTACATAAGCGGTTTAGCTACTGATTCTCCTACCGCTTTATAACCAGCAAAATGTATTACGGCATTTATTTTATTATCTTTAAATATCTTTCTTAAAGCTTCTTTATCACATACGTCATTTTGATAGAACTTAACATTCTTACCAGTTATTTGTTCTATGTAAGAAACAACCTCTTTTTTTGAGTTTGATAAGTTATCTACTATAACAACATCATACCCAGCATTTAATAATTCTACACATGTGTGGCTACCTATAAAACCAGTACCACCCGTTACTAATATTTTCATATATTCACCTCTAATACATTATATCATGTAAGATAATAAACATAAATAGAAAACGTACGTTATTGTCAACGTACGTCTAAATATTATCCTAATGTTTTAAATCTATTAATTCCCCATTTAGATATGATTATCTTACTTATTATCATAAGTATAAGCACCATTATTAGCGTTATACATAATATCATGGTATTAGATAAATTAAGAGATACTACAATACCAACAAGAATTATAAAAATTACTAATCCACCCATTATTCCCATAAAAGAAGCCACACTTTGTTTTACAACAACGGTATCATTTATAGCATCAAACTTTGGAAATAGCAAGTTTGCAATCAGTCCAAAATTTGATATATAAGATGCATACACAATTACTATTAAACTTAATAATAATAATTCTGTTACGTTTATATAACCATTTATTTTAAATATTATTAAGCTTATTATCGTAATTGGTATAATAATTATTTCATTAACAAATTTTTTAGCATTAAAAATATTCTTTGTTTCCACCGGGATCATTTTTAATATCCAGAAATTTTCTCTTTCTATTGATATGGAACTATTAGTAGTGTTTGTAAATGATATTGATAACAACACTAGCATTAACACAAGAATAAACGGAGTTACTTCAAAATCAATATTTATCATTGATATGAGTTTATCATAGCTATAAAACGTTGTTGCGATGGCCGCTATCAAAATAATAAACATTCCAAAAATAGTATTAAATACGTATATTGCTGATGAAAAGTATCTTTTTAACTCCTTAATTCTAAGAGCTTTATTTATATTTAGAGAACATAATTTTCCCATTTTAAAATTTGAAGACACAACGTGTGAATTAAGTTTAGAAATTATTTTAAAATACTTATTTTTAAATAATAATCTAAATAAGTATAATATCAAAACATTTATTAGTATGTACGATATTAAATATAATACGTTTCCTGTTTCAAGACTCTTAATCATTAAATATATTGGTAAAAAACAAGTTTTAAGTAAAGTATTTAATAATTTTAAATTACTATTTAGTTTTATTAATAGTTTGTTAGCACCGTTTGCAAACAGCATATAAATACCAATAAACAATACGTATGATATTAATTCTGCGACATTTTTATGTTTTAAATTAGAAGTTATAAATGCTATTAAATATCCAAATAATGAGGATAATATGGTTGGTATTATTGAAAATAATAATACGAAAAATATTAAGTTAATAACAAAATACAAAGTAATACCCACGTTACTTACGTAAATATAAATACCTGGGATTAATATAATTAGTCCTATTAAAAAACTATAAATAAATAATTGTAAAAACCTGCTTATTAAAACATCACCTTTTTTTATTGGTAAAGATAATAACATATCATTATCTTTGTTATCAAAAAGCCATGATTTAGATGCGAAAATAGTAAAGAAAAATGAGAATAATGACATGATTATAAATATTAATGGCACATAATAAGAAGTTATGTTTAGTTTATTTAACAAGTTAAACATATTGTTTAGAAGTACTCCCGCACTAGTCATCAAAGTAACAATTACATAAATAATAAGAACTGAGGTGAGTATTGCCTTTTTCTTATTAATACTTCTAAATTTATACATGTTTAAAATATTAGTTTTAAGCAATAATAATACGTTATTTTTCATTTGTTAACTCCAAGAATACCTTTTCTAAATCTTCCTTACCTATTATGTCACTAGTCTTACCTTGCGCTATTATTTTACCATTTTTTATTATAGCTACTTCATCACATAATTTTTCAACAACTTCTAACACGTGTGATGAGAAAAACACACTAGTCTTTTGTTTACATAACTCTTTCATTATATCTTTTAAATTCTTACTAGAAGCTGGATCTAATCCTACAAAAGGTTCATCAAGAACTAATACTTTGGGTTCATGAATCAAAGCTGATATAATAGCTAATTTTTGTTTCATACCATGAGAATAAGAAGATATAACATCTCCTAAATTAGAAAGTATTTCAAACTTAGTGGCATATTTATTAATTAACTGTTCCCTTCGTTCAGAATCAACCTCATAAACATCACCAATAAAATTAAGAAAATCAATTCCTTTTAAATTTAAATACAAATTAGGATTATCTGGAATATACGCTATCATCTTTTTACATTCTATTGGATTATCTTTCATGGAAATACCATTTATTATTATTTCCCCTTCATCAAAATCGTGAATACCAACTATAGATTTAATAAGCGTTGTTTTTCCAGCTCCATTATGACCTATAAAACCAAATATTTCACCATCTTTAACACTTAAGCTAACGTCATTAATAGCAATTTTATCTCCATACTTTTTAGTAACTTTTTTTATTTCTAACATACATCCTCCTATTACATACATAATATCACAAATATATAAATTGATAAATAAAAAAAAGACTTTCGTCTTATTTTTCTAGTTTTATTTTTTGTAACCTTGAAGTTCTTGATAACCAATCTTCCTTGTTCATTATTAAGTTATAGCTATCGACCAAATTACCACTGTTAGACTTAATAACATCCTCAGATATTTTATATGGTTTAAAGTTTAACTTCTCAAGTACCCTTCTAGATCTCTTATTACCATCTAAATAACCACATATTATGTTATCATAGCCAACTTTAAATAAATAATTTAAAGCACTCTCTAAAGCTTCTGGCATGTATCCTTTTCCCCAATATGTTGGATGTAAGTTGTATGCTAATATCACTCCATTAATGGCATCATTCTCATCCTCGGTAAAAATGTTGCCAACAGGTTCATCGTTTAGGTATATTATCCAATCAAACATATGCGCTTTTTTACACTTATCATAGTAATGTTTTTTACCAAGCTTAAATGATTTTTTAATATCCGTATTATCTTTCTTTACCAGTTTACATTCGCCTTCAACATCTAATAATTTTTTAAAATCATACTCATATACTTTCAAGAAATCATCAAGTGTTCCCCTTTTTAATACTAATCGTTCAGTCCAAATCTCTTCGGTCTCATAATTGTTGTAATTCATATTACCACCCACCAAACTTCTTAATATTAAGGCTACTGTTGC
>CAZBUA010000081.1:0-3751 GCA_964494975.1 uncultured Muribaculaceae bacterium | reverse complement strand
ATTTTACCAACAATCTTTTTATTAATACTAACACTAGCATCCTTACTTCTTTGTAATATTACTCTCATTATTTGTTACCTCTTTCTATAGATGATATTCCAGGTATTTGACCTATTATATTTATATATCTATCAAGAGATTCTTTATCTTCAACAAATATCTCTAAATCAAAAACATTGTAATCTTGATTTGAAATAGTATTAACACTCTTTACTCCAATATTTAAAGACGTAGTCTTTGTTATTATGTCTAATAATAAATTAGGCTTTGTGTCACCGTATATTATTACGTTAGTTACATATTTCTTAATAGAGTTAGGATTCCATGAAACATTTATAATACGATTATTAATATCACATATATTATGACAACTAGTTCTGTGAATAGTAATTCCGTTTCCTTTAGAAATATACCCAACTACATCATCACCTTTAACAGGCATACAGCAACCACCAAAGCTAACTTTCAAATCATCCATACCATCAATAATGATATCCCCGTTACCCTCTAGAGATTTAGAACTACTCTTTAAAATTTTATCTAATATTTTTTGTTCTTCTTTTTCTTCTCCTAATATTGTTTTGATAACTGATGTTGGATTATATTTGCCAATACCAAGTTCATAATATAAATCATTTTCAGTGCTAAGACCAAGTTCATCTAGTGCAATAGAGATCTTATTACTATCAAGTATTTCATTAATTGATAGCTTCTTACGCCTGATTGCTTTTTCTAATGATTCTCTACCCTTATTAATAACTTCATCTTTGTCAATCTTACTAAAGAATGTCTTTATCTTGTTTTTAGCACTTGTAGTGTATGCTAGCTTAATCCATTCTTTAGAAGGACCCTTACTATTTTTATTAACATTAATCTTAATAATATCGCCATCTTGTAATTTATAATTTAATGGTACTATTTTATTATTAACCATTGCACCAACCATTTGATGTCCTACTGAAGTATGAACACGATAAGCAAAATCAATTGGTGTTGATCCTATTGGAAGTTCAAAAACATCACCCTTTGGGGTATATACGTATATATTGCTTGAGTTAAAAACTTCCTTCTTAACAGTATTGACAAACTCTTCACCCTCAACCTGCTGCTCATTCAATTCAATAACGGATCTAAATGATTTTAATTTTTGATCCATAGGATTAATATTGTTACTACCATGTTCTTTATAAGACCAATGAGATGCAAAACCATACTCCGCTATCTTATCCATTTCATAAGTTCTTATTTGTATTTCAAACAACTTACCATCGACACCGAAAACGGTGGTGTGTAAGGATTGATATCCATTAGTCTTAGGACGTGCTATATAATCCTTAAACCTCTTTGGTACTGGTTTATATTTAGCATGTATTAATCCTAAAGCCAAATAGCATTCAGCTTCAGTATTAACTAAATATCTTAATGCTAAAATATCATATATTTCATTAAAGGTTTTTCCCTTACTTAATTTTTCATAAATACTATAAACACTTTTGGTTCTACCCTTCATCTCGTGAGGAATATTATTATCAGTTAATATTTTAGAAACATTTTGTAACATTTCTTCAACAGAATTATCTAATTCCTGTCTACTCTCACTTAATTTTTCTAATATATCGTTATATACGTTTGGCTTATAATATTTTAAACACAAATCTTCAAGTTCACTCTTAATATGGTTAATACCTAGCCTATGCGCTATTGGAACCAAAATTTCAAGTGTTTCTTTAGCTTTTTCTTTTTGTTTTTTCTCTGGTAATACCCATAACGTTCTCATGTTATGTAATCGGTCCGCTATTTTTAAAATGATAATACGTACGTCACCAGATAATCCAACTAATATTTTCTTATGATAAGATGCTAACGCCTCACTATCCGCTGATAAACTCAATTTATTAATTTTAGATATTCCACTTACTAATTCTTTTATTTCACTTCCAAATAAAGTCTCAACTTCTTCAATTGAAACATTGCCAAAGTTAACCACATCATGAAGCAGTGCAGTAGCTAAAGTTTGAGCATCAGCATACACCTCAGTTAATATAATAGCTACGTTTAAAGGATGAAGCATGTAGGAATCTCCAGTAAGTCTTAATTGACCCTCATGAACTTTAGAAGCATACTCATATGCTTTTTTAATGAGATCAATATCTTCATCATTCTTAATATAAGTTTGTACTTTTAAAAGCAAATCATCAAGCGTGTATGCTTCTTCTTTCTGCTGCACCTTTATCACTCTCTCTTTATTTTTTATTTAGCTTGTTTAAATGTTTTTTCTCAATAACATACCATAATTGTCCTGCTAATAAGATAGATGAATAACATCCAGCTACAAGGCCAAAGATTAAAGCAATATTAAATGGTAATATTCCTTTTGAACCTAATATTATTAAACAAATAACTGGTATTAAAGTAGTTAAAGTAGTATAAATAGACCTTGTAAAAGTACTAGAAATACTCTCATTTACAATGTCTTTTAACACGTCTGCTGTAATCTTTTTCTTATTATTATTTAGATTCTCACGAATTCTATCAAAGACAACAATCGTATTATTAATTGAATAACCAACAATTGTTAAGATGGCTGCTATAAAAATAACATTAACCTCTATCTTTAATATTGAAAATAATATAATAACAAACAACACATCGTGCATTAATGCTAATATTGAAGAAATTGCAAAACTAAATTTAAATCTGATAGAGATGTATATAATGATAGCTATCATAGCGATAAGTACTGAATAAATAGCATTCTTTACAAGTTCTTGCTTTACAATATTTGTAACAACATTAATTTCACTAGTAGCATTATACTTTTCTTCAAAATAGTTATTTACCTTATTAATTCCATCTTCCTTTAGTTCGTCATTTAACTTAACATATATTTCATCATTCTCTTGCTTTTCAATAGATATTATTTTATATCCTAATTTATCAAAATCACTTCTAACTTCCTTTACGGTAATGCTATCAGCCTTTAGAGTAACGTCAGAACCAGATCTAAAATCAATACCTAAGTTTAAGCCCCTTACGCACAAGAATACTAATCCTATTAATAAGTAAGTACCAGTAATAATGAAACATTTCTTAATTAACTTAATAGAATCTAATTGTACTTTCTTGTGCCCTTTTTTTATTTTACTTTCAAATTTTATAAACTTACTAGGTTTATTCTCAAAATACTTAGTATTAACAAAAGATTTTAATAGTTTTCTATTTATGAATACCATGATAAACATGGTTGCAAAAATAGTTATAATAAGCATGGTTGCAAAGCCTTTAATAGAGCTTTCTCCAAAAATGAATAGTACAATAGCTACTATTAAAGTAGTTACGTTAGCATCTAAAATGGTACTCCACGAATCACTATTACCATTCTCATAAGCCGTTGAAAGACTCTTACCAGCCCTTAACTCCTCCCTTATTCTTTCATTAGTAACAACACATGAATCAACGGCCATACCAATACCTAATACTAAGGCGGCTATACCAGGAAGTGTTAAAACACCACCAATAAGCCAGAAAATGCCCATTACAAGTAGCATGTATAATAACAAATTAACTCCAGATACAAATCCAGCAAATCTATATAATATGGTCATGAAAACAATTACCAATACCATTCCAATAACGCCTGCCAATAATGTTTTACTAAGTACGTTAGTACCATAAGAAGCATTAACGTTTTGAGAAGATATCTCAGTTAACTTAGTAGATATTGATCCAGCATTAATACTGGTAGCTAAAT
>CAZBUA010000080.1:370-3808 GCA_964494975.1 uncultured Muribaculaceae bacterium | reverse complement strand
TACAAGATCTTTAAGACAGTGTTTAATTATAGATAAAGAAGGAAAAATAAATGAGATAGGTTTAGTATCAGAGTTTATTAAAAAATATATAAATCCTGATTTAAAATTGGAATTACCTGATGGTAGCGTTCCTTATACTTTAGAAAACTTACAAGATGCTTTAGAGTTTGCTCTTATATCAGAAGGTATTTTAAAGAGTGATAAAATATATGATAAAGCTAATGCATTAAAAGTAAGACTTGATTCACTTATTAAAGGAGAATATGCGGAATATTTTAAAGTTGATAGTTATATCGATAAAAATACGTTTATTAAGAATCTTATAACGGCTTCTAATGGTGCTAGAGCTCAGATAATAAATATTAATATTAGTTATTTAGATGATAGATTTGCTAAAACAATATGTAAGATATATGCTAAATTATTATTTGACTTTACTTCTAAACTACAAGTTAGAGGATCATTTCCAGTACACATAATATTAGAAGAAGCTCATAGGTATGTACAAAATGATTCAGATATAAAAATATTAGGATATAATATATTTGAAAGAATAGCTAAAGAAGGAAGAAAGTATGGTACTATTTTAGGGTTAATATCTCAAAGGCCTTCAGAACTTTCGGAAACGGTATTATCACAATGTACTAATTTCTTAATATTTAAGATGCAACATCCAAGGGATGTTCAGTTTATAAAACAAATGGTACCAAACATAACTGACGAAATAGTAGAAAAACTAAAGGGTTTACAGCCCGGTACTTGTGTTGCTTTTGGATTAGCATTTAAAATAGCGGTTATTGTTAAGATAGAAATGCCTTATCCACAACCAATGTCACAGAATGTTGACGTCTCAAGGCTATGGTATTACTAAATAAATAAAATGAAGATTTTTAATCTTCTTTTATTTTTATCTTTAATCATTATTCAAATTATGGTAAAATAAGATTATATAGGAGGCTAACAAATGAAAGAAAAAACAAAAAAACTAATATTATTTATAACATTATGTGTTGTTACTATTGCTATATTGTTTATAGTAATTAAGCTAAATGAAAATAGAAAGAAAGAATTATTAAACACATCTTTGATAGGAGAAAGATTAACAGAAATACAGTATGATGGTATAGCTTCACACGTGGTAGAGGTTCCTAATACTGTTATATATGTTTCAAATAGTAGTGAAGATGAGTCTGAAAAATTTGAAAAGATGTTTTCTTTGGTAATTAAACAATATAATTTAGAAAACGAAATTATATATATTAATATTTATAATGAGACCTTAATTGATCCTTTCTATCAACATGCCCCAGAACTTATATTCTATACTAATGGTGAGGTGTCTGACATGGTAGATTGTACAACTTTAAATAGTAAGAACGACATAATTAAAATATTAAGAGAAAGAAGCATTATAAATGATTAACATAGTATTATATCAGCCAGAAATACCAGGTAACACTGGTAATATAATGCGTACTTGTGCTGCGACTAACACTAAGCTTCATTTAATTAAACCACTAGGCTTTTCATTAGATGAAAGTTATATAAAAAGAAGTGGTGCTAATTACATAGATGAGTGTAATTATACTTTATATGATACCTGGGAAGATTTTAAATCAAAGAATAATGGTACTTATTATTATCTTACTAGATATGGTAAGAAACCACATACTTCGTTTGATTATAGCAACAAAGACGAAAATATATATTTAGTTTTTGGTAGGGAGTCAACAGGCATCCCTTTAGAGATATTACAACATGATTTAGAGCATTGTTTAAGAATACCTATGACTGATAAAGTAAGAGCCTTAAACCTTTCTAATTGTGCCGCTATTATGGTGTATGAAGTACTAAGGCAGCAAGACTATAGAGATTTGTTAGAAAAAGAACCATTTAAGGGAGAAGATTATATAGAAACAGGAATAGATATTAGTAAAGACAACTAATATCTTTTTCTTTTGTGTTATAATATATTTATATTATTGTTTAACTTCGCGTGTACGAAGAATATTAGTGATGATCTTAATTTGAGTATGAACAAATTCATATGAAAGGAGGATTATCACTTTTTTATTTTACTAATACATGTGAAAGGAGAAAATAATGAAAAATGAAATTGTATTATTTGAGAACCAAGAAATTAAATTAGAAGTAAGTATGAATGAGGATACTGTTTGGTTAACTCAAAAACAAATGTCTACATTATTTAACACAAATAGAAGTACTGTTACGAAGCATATTAATAATATTTTTAGTGAGCTTGAACTTGATAAAAAAAGCAATGTGCAAAAAATGCACATTGCAAATTCAGATAAACCTATTACTTTGTATTCATTAGATGTTATTATATCTGTTGGTTATCGAGTTAAATCTAAAAACGGTATAATCTTTAGAAGATGGGCTAACAAAGTGTTAAAAGACTACTTATTAAAAGGTTATGCTGTTAATAATAAACGATTAGAGTATTTAGAAAAGACGGTTAAACTTATTGATATTGCAAGTAGAATAGATGAAGATCTTAATGGTGATGATGCAAAAAACATTATTAAAGTAATTGGAAGGTATTCAAAATCTTTAGACTTATTAGATAATTATGACCATAAAAACGTATCATTAAAACAAGATATTATTGATGTTAGAAAAGTTACTTATGAAGATTGTATAATCATAATAAAAGACTTAAAGTTTAACGAAGAAAGCAATTTATTTGCTTTGGAAAGAAATAGAGGATTAGAAGGAATTATAAGCAATATATATCAAACTTTTGATGGTAAGGATGTATATAAAAGTTTAGAAGAGAAGATAGCCAATTTCTTTTATTTAATCATTAAAAACCATGTGTTTATAGATGGCAATAAGAGAATTGCAGCAACACTATTTATATACATATTACAATTTTATAATTTGTTATATAAAGATAATAAACAAATAATAGATAATAACACGTTAACGGCATTAACACTTTTAATAGCAGAATCTAATCCAAAAGAAAAAGATATTTTAATTAACTTAATAACTAACTTTATATAAAAAAGAACCTTTGGTTCTTTATTCATTTACTTCTAGTTTTATTGAATTAATGTTATCCATCATGATACTAACATAATCTTTTTTATCTTTTCTATCATCAGCACTAATGGTTGACAGGGAACTTAAACTTACTGTTGATATACCATAACTATCAGTAATTGATTTAATAGTATCATTAGCTTCTTCATTATCCATTGTAAAGATATAACTAATACTCTTGTTAGCAGCCAACTTTTTAACTTCTGATATTGTCTTTTCAGTAAGATTACTATTTTCTTCAAGAGATATAACAGTAAAACCATATTTTTCTAAAAATTTAAAAGTATCATTACTTACTACTATCGTTTTGTTATTAGCGCTACTTGCAACTAATTTTAACTCTGCATCAAGTTCTGATAAACTTAATTT
>CAZBUA010000080.1:0-360 GCA_964494975.1 uncultured Muribaculaceae bacterium | reverse complement strand
AAGCTTCATAATTCTTATCAATAACACTGTTTTCAACTTCTATATCGATATATTCCTCTAATCCTTTTTTAATATTAGATGCCATCATTAAGTAGTTAGCTGGATTAAGCCATGTTTCTGCAACGTCGTTGCTGTAGCTCATACCTTGAGAAGCATCTATTATCTTTATTTTCTTATTATCATTAATCATGTCAACGGCATAGTCTTTTTCTTTCTGTATTATTCCACTATATACGTACAAGTCACCCTTACTATAATCTTCTAATTGCTTTTTAGTTAAGTTATAATTTTTATAATTAGTACCATCAGGGTATATACCATATATTGCAATCTTTTCTCCATAAAGATTATCCAATATAT
>CAZBUA010000079.1:0-3961 GCA_964494975.1 uncultured Muribaculaceae bacterium | reverse complement strand
TCACAAGGAGTACAATAAAGTCCCTTATATTCGCTTTTGTATATATCACCTTTATCATACATCTTCTTAAATATTTTTTGTACTATTTCTTCATGCTTAGGGTCTGTTGTTCTAACAAATCTATCGTAAGAAGTATTCATAACATCCCATATTCTTTTGATTTCTGTTGACACATTATCAACAAACTCTTTAGGCGTAATACCTTGTTCCTTAGCTTTTAGCTCAATTTTTTCTCCATGTTCATCAGTACCTGTCTGAAAGTATACATCAAAACCATGCTGTCTTTTAAACCTTGCTATTGCATCCGCCAAAACAATCTCATAAGTATTACCAATATGAGGTTTACCAGAAGTATAAGCAATAGCGGTTGATATGTAATATTTTTCCATTTTAATTCCTCCTTTATAAATAAAAACACGACATCTCATCACATAAGGACGAGATATCGCGGTACCACCTTAATTCATATCAATTGATATGCACTTAATACTCTTAACGTGAGTTATTCGTTTTAACCTAAATATTCAGTTAAAAAGCTCAAGAACCATTTATATGATTATCCATACATGCTTTCACCTACCATGCTCTCTTTTAATGGTTTTATTCATACTCTTTCTTTCAAAGCTTATCTATTTAACATAATTTTCTGTATTTTCATCTACGTATACTTTTTTCTCAAAAGGACCAGCAGCATTGCTTAATTGCAATGATAACATTTTATTTTCTCTAAAAGCAGCAATGATTTTGTCAGGCGTTGCTTCCTCTCCAGAATTTTTTATCTTCTCTATTATATAATCCATATTAAGAGCAGAGCTAATCATTACGTATTCATTATCATCATTACGAACATATGCAAAAGGAAGTTCATCATTACTTATTAAGTCTAATGCATATTCTCCTTTATCATCATTAACATATTTATATATTATATTTCTTTGCAATTTAATACCATTAGAGTTTTTAAATACTTCTCCAATAAAAGTTTTGTTTGCAGTATCACCATGTTTAAATGTTGCCATACTTTTTGATGCCATAGTATCACCTCTTTATACTTATTAAGTTTACCATCTTTTTAATAAAAATGCAAATTATTTAAACCATTTAGGTTTTCTTTTCATAAGCAATAATAATAATTTACTTAACATTACAAATAACTTTGTAGACAAATACATTAAAGGTAAGAGTAATAATAATGATGTTGGTGTTAAGAAACTTAATGAATATACTTCTCTACCAATAGGTACTAATAAAGTTAATATAAATATTGAAGATAATATAATTAATAAAGATTTTCTTAAGGTATTTAAAGGTTTACTTATTCTATATATTAATAGTAAAGCTGTATAGCCAGTTAATATAACCGCCATTGTAGAAATTTGACTACTTGGTAATTTAAATAAATTACCTAACAATACTACTAATATAATATTAATAACAGTGGTTATTCCACTAGGTATTGCCTTACTAATTACCTTTGCTAAAAACTTACCAGAAGCCCTATCATTATTAGGTTCCAAAGCAAGTACAAAGGCTGGAAAACCTATTGTAATACCACTTATTAATGACATTTGAATTGGTATAAAAGGATATGCATAAGGTATAAATAAAAATATTAATGCTAATAAAGATGCATATATTGTCTTTGATAAAAACAATGTTGCTGATCTTTCCACGTTATTAATAGTTCTTCTTCCCTCTTTTACAATCATTGGCATTGAGTTAAAATTAGAATCTAAAAGTACTAGATCCGCTACGTTCCTTGCTGCGTCAGAACCAGAAGCCATTACCACTCCACAATCCGCTTCTTTTAAAGCTAAAACATCATTAACACCATCACCTGTCATAGCTACCGTATGATTGTTATTCTTCAAAGCCGCAATTATCATTTTCTTTTGGTCAGGTTTTACCCTACCAAAGATAGTAGTGTGTTCTACTAGATCATTAATATCAGTATACTTATTAATTTCTCTTGCATCACAAACACCCTTAATATCAATGCCAACCCTTTTAGCTACACTAGATACCGTAGAAGTACTATCTCCTGATATTATTTTTAATTCTACATCATTATCCATAAAGTATTTTAGGGTACCAATAGCGGAGCTTCTTATTTTATCATTAATTAATATTAATCCCAGAACGTCAACATTATCAGGAATCTTATTATTATTAATCTTATCTTTAAAACTTACTAATACTAGAACCCTGTTATCATTATATTTATCTATTTGTTTTTCATAACTATTTAATTTGCTACCTAAAACAAATTCAGGAGCACCCATTATATAAGTAATATCACTAAATACCGCTCCAGAATACTTTCTCTCAGAGGAAAAAGATATTATTTCTTTTGCTTTTTTATTTGAAGAATTACCATACTTATTATTAATTGCTTTAAAAGTTGGATTCTTATCATTTAGTACCGTGCTTAAACTTTCTAAAGCAATATCAATATCATTAATACCATGATCATTTAAAGGGATAATATCACTTACCTCCATTACACCCTCAGTAATGGTTCCAGTTTTATCAAGACATAACGTATCTACCCTTGCTATTGTTTCAATGTTATATAAATCTTGTACTAACACCTTATACTTTGATAATCTTAAAACACTTATGGCTAATACGGTTGAAACAAGCAATATTAGTCCTTCTGGAATCATACCAATTACCGCTGCAACAACAGTTACTATGGCATTTTGACTAGTGTTATCAACTATTGAAAATTGCCTAATAAGAAGTAATATTCCAATTGGTACAAGAGCTATTGATACATATTTAACTATTTTATTTAAAGAAGACATAATTTGAGAATTTACCTCTTTAATAGTTTTGGCATCTTTTGATATTAAAGAAGTATAATTATCTAATCCTATATGCTTAATAACAGCTTTAACATTACCACTAACAATAAAACTTCCTGATAATATCATATCATTTTCTTTTTTTATAATTGTTTTAGATTCCCCTGTAATGAAAGACTCATTTACCTCACAAATTCCATCTTTAATTACTGAATCCGCCACTACCTGATCTCCTAACTCATAAATTATTAAATCATCAAGTACCACTTCATCAGGCATAATGCTTATATTCTTACCATCTCTTATTACTTTAGCCTTACTAGCAGAAATAACAGATAATTTATCAACCGCTTTTTTAGCTCGTATTTCTTGTATAGAACTAATTAAAGTATTACATATAACAACACCCAAAAATAATAAATTTTTATATGAACCAACGCATATTACCGCTACCGCAAGTATTATGTTAATAATATTAAATAACGTGATGGTATTTTCTAAAATTATTTGCTTAACACTCTTTGTTGGTGTGGTTGTATCATAGTTAATAAGACCTTTATTTACTCTTTCTTTTACTTCCTCACTAGTTAATCCAATAAAATCTTTCATTAAATCACGTCCTTAATATTTATATTATACCATTATTTAATAATATCAAAAGAAAAAGTAACATGTATTTACATATTACTTCTTTTGTATTTCATATATAGTCTTCATTGTGTCCGGTGAAGAAGAGTCTACCCAACTTCTTTCAAACATATTTGCTATCTTAAGTTTATATACAGGATCTGTTTCTAATTTAATATCAGCCACTTCATCAATACTAATATTTAAAACTTCTGATATTTTTTTATCATTTAAATTATAATAACTGCTTAATGCTAAAACTAATATTTTAATCTTAGGTAGCTCAGCGGCAATTATGTTAAATTCATCATATGGTGATAATAAATCACACACTAAATCATATCTTTTAATTATTGCTTCGCTTTTTTCGTTATAAGAAGATATTTCTTCTTTTACATCATCTTTATAATCATCTTCTTTAGAATCATCAACACTTCTTTTATAAGGCGTTTTAGCATTTAAACTTTCTCTTAATTTATAAATAATTTGATAAAGCATAATCTTTTCAGCATCTTCTAATTTTAAGA
>CAZBUA010000078.1:0-4066 GCA_964494975.1 uncultured Muribaculaceae bacterium | reverse complement strand
TGCTCTTCTTTATTATAATGTATCAAGTTAGCTATTTTTATAATATCTTTTAAAGGGTTTATCTGAATAACAAATAATCCACTTTCTTTTCCTAAATAATACATTTGTGCATCAGTTATGTTTTTAAATACCAAATAACCATTATGGTCTTTTGATAATTCATCAATAAACACAGTTCCATATTCCCCTGTTAAACTTTTCCCCACAACATAACTTTCATGAGTACATCTAAGACACATTCCCTCAGTATTTAGTTCATAATCATCCGGTGTTAGTTTAGCTATATGTGCGTATGACAATTCATCTATGCATAGTCTATCTTTCATTTTTTAACTCCATTTCAAGTATTTTCTTTATGCCTTCTATTGGTAACAAAGCACATTTCTTTCTGTTAGCTTGTTTACCAACATCACAAAAGCAGTTAGCCTCCCCTAATAATTCTTCATCATACTTTCTCTCATCTATCATGGCTTCATAATTATTTAATATGTTTAATACATCCTTTATGTCCTTACCTATTATCATGTCTGTTACTATTGAAGATGCTGCGGTAGATATTGCACAAGCATCACCATCAAACATTGCATCAACTACAATACCATCTTATATAATCTAAATTATCAATACAAGATGCACTATTCATGTTTATTTTATAATAACCTTCATCATTTGTTAATTTTTTATTAATAGGGTTATTATAATGTTCTAATATGATGCTTTTTTTTAATTCTTCATCCATAATTATCTCCTATAATGAATCATATAATATCTTATCATTATCTAGTACTTTAACTAGTTCATCTATCTCTTCCTTAGTATTATAAAAATATAAACTAATCCTGCAAGTATTCTTAACACCCAACACCTCTGATAAGGCTTTAGCGCAATGATTACCAACCCTAACACATATATGTTTCTTATTTAAATAAACCGCTACATCCTGACTAAAAACCTTATCTACGTTAAAAGCAAGAATTCCGTTAGGTATGTCCTTATTATACATAACTATATTCTTATTATTTGATAGTTTTTCTACTAAGTATTTTTTTAAGTCTATCTCATATTTATGAACGTTATCCATACCTAATTCATTTAAATAATCTAACGCTTTAGAAAAACCTATAATACCTGCTATATTAGGAGTGCCAGCTTCTAACCTCTCAGGTAACTCTTTATATTCAACATTCATTAAACTATCAAAATAAGCGTTCATACCACCACCTTCTATAAGTGGTTTAACCCTATCTAAATATTTTTCTTTACCATACAAAACTCCAACCCCAGTAGGTCCTAACATCTTATGAGCTGAAAATGATAAGAAATCAACATCTAAATCCTGAACGTTAACAATATCATGAGGTACACTTTGAGCACCATCTATAATTACTAATATGTTTCTATCATGAGCGTACTTAGTAATCTCTTTAACTGGTCTTATATCACCTATTACGTTAGTAACGTGTGCTAAAACAATTACTTTGGTGTTACTTGTAATTGCCTTTTTAACATTATCTAAAGTAACTTCCATATCATTAGTTAAATCAATATATGACAATTTAGAATCAGTAGCTTTAGCTACGTCAAATAATGGTAATAACAATGATGCGTGTTCTGCTTTAGTAGTTAGTATTTCATCATTAGGTTTTAAATAGTTAGCTAGAAAACCCTTTATTACCATGTTCAATCCTTCGGTAGAACCACTAGTAAAAACTATTTCTTTGCTCTGTTTAGCATTTATAAATCTAGCAACTTTATTTCTAGTATCCTCAATTGCCTCATCTACTTTACGACTAATATCATAATCACCACGGTGTGCATTAGCTCCATAATTATCATAATAATTATTCATAGTATCAATTACACACTTAGGTTTCAAAGTGGTAGCGGCATTATCAAAATATATAACGTTGGTATTTAGCATCTTAAAATCTTTTTTAAAATCCATTTATATCACCTCCATTCATTATTAATCTTATCTTTTAAAATATCCTTTTCCTCATCACTTATGTCCATAATACCAACTAAGAATCCTTCTAATAATAGTTTGTTAGCATCCTTCTCACTTAGTCCTCTAGACATAAGATAAAATATTTCATCTTTATTAAACTTACCAATAAAAGCTGAGTGTCTAGCTTCTGTATCATATTCATCAATTAATAATACCGGATTTATTTTATTCATATTATTATCATTTAATGATATTATTTTACTATCTTGATTAAGAATACAGTTTTTAGTACCTTTTTTAACACTTGATATGGTATCAAAACAAATACTTCCATCATCCTTAGTAGTACCACAATTATAAACGTTACTAGTTGTTTTCTTAGCATTATGAAAAACCTTTATAAAAACTTTCTCATCAGTTCTTGAAATAACAGAATTATAAACATGTACACTATCATGCTCCTTATTTAAATTAACGGTAACGTGTTCATCATTTGATTTATACATAATGTTATTAAAAGATAATGATCCATTATCTATGTTAAATATAAAGCTAACATCATCATGATTATGAAAAGTTGCTAGAACGTTAACATTAGCATTGCTTATATTAAATACATAACTATTAATATCATTATTGTTTATTAAATAATTAATATCATGGTTTATATTTATAATCATCTCATCATTGTTTACATTAAACTCATCACTACTTCTATCTAATACTATCCTATTCACTAGAGACACCTTCTGTATTTACACTTGACACTACTTTATCAAAATTAAATCCATTATCTTCTATTTCTTTAGCTAAAGAATAATCACCAGTCTTAACTATCTTTCCATCATCAATAACGTGTACGTAATCAGGCTTAAAATATTTTAACAAATGAGTATAATGAGTTATTACTATGTATGAAGAACTTTCATGTTCTTTTTTATAATCATTTATGTTATTACCAACTATTTTTAATGAGTCTACATCAACTCCAGAATCAATCTCATCAAGAATAATAAGTTTTGGTTCTAACATTTTCATCTGTAAGATCTCATTTTTCTTCTTTTCACCACCTGAAAAGCCCTTATTAACTGATCTATGAACCATTTCATTTGGCATCTTTAATTCTTCTTTAGCAGTATCTAACTTCTTTATAAAACTATATAAATTAATGTTTTTTTCTTCTTTACTTGATAAAGCTGTTCTTAAAAAATCAGAATTGGTAACACCATCTATTTCAAGAGGATTCTGCATTGCAAGAAATATTCCTAATCTTGCCCTTTCATCCGTCTTTAGTTTTAAAATACTCTTACCATCATAAATAATATCTCCACTAAGTACTTTATAATTATCATCCGCCATTAAAACCTTAGTAAGGGTTGACTTACCAATTCCGTTAGGACCCATGATAACGTGTACTTCCCCATCATTTATTGTTAGGTTAAAATCTTTTAACACTATTTTATTTTCTACCTTTACGGTTAAATCTTTAATTATAAGCATTTTGCTCACCTCTATACACAAGTATTTTAACATAAAAAAGACATTATATAAAGAATAAGACAGTAAATTATTTATAAAACATATTAATGTTTTTTCTATATTATTAGGAAATGTGTTAAAATAAATGTATGGGGTGAATAAAATGAAAGACTGTTTATTTTGTAAGATTATAAATGGGGATATTCCCTGCTACAAAGTATATGAAGATGATACTATATTAGCATTCTTAGATGTTAATCCGGATAGTGATGGACACACTTTAATAGTTCCTAAAACTCATTATAAGGATATTAATGACATACCTAATGACGTGTTGATTCATGTTTATGAGGTTGCTAGAAAGTTATCTAAATTGCTTCAGGAACGTTTAAATTGTGATGGCATATCATTACTTCAAAATAACGGAAGCATACAAGAAGTAAAACACTATCACCTGCATTTAAAACCATACTATAGTAATAATTCATCTGTCAAACTAGTTAAAGACAAGACTAAAATACATGATGTTGAAAGTATTTATGAAAAATTAAAATAGATAGCAAAAAGCTATCTATTTTTAATTTACTCCTAAGTATTCTTCAAGAGTCAGACCACTATTATGTACTTTAGTAGCAGTAT
>CAZBUA010000077.1:0-4164 GCA_964494975.1 uncultured Muribaculaceae bacterium | reverse complement strand
TATAAGCAGAATTTATGGTTATGTTAAATCCTTCTTTTTTAGCATCATCAATCATACTTTCCATCGCTTCCAAAGCGATTTTATTAGCTTTTAAAGAAGTATCAGAAGTATAATCTTTTGAAATCTTAACAAGATCATCAGGAACGTACTCATCTGTCGTGGTTCTTCTTTTATTTATTAGCATTGTATAACTAAAAGTATTAACAATCGTTGGATCAGTATAGCCTTCCTTATCCATATCTAGATTAATCATCATAACACTAACTTCAAAATTATCACCAGTATCTTTTTTATACGCTAAATACCTGTCATAATTTCTTAATTTTGCATAATCAAGTGAAAAGAATTCATCAACATACTTAACCTTACCCTTTTTAATAAAGGCAGTAGCATCATCATCAGTACCATGAGATAATATCAAACTAATTTCTTCTTCACTATATCCCAATTTTAATAATGAATTAATATTTCTAATTAAATGTTTATGGTCTTGATAAGTAATATTATAATACTTATTAATGTTATTCTCATCATAATCATTACTTTCAAAAGCAGCGTTTAAAGTCTTACTCTTACCATACTGAACAATTTCTTTCTTTTTAAACTCTAAAATAATCTTTTTAGCGGCTTTCTTACTATAACCTAAATCTGTTAAGTCTCTAACATTTGATGAATAATATATAATTCCTATTATAAATATTATTAAAATAACACCACATACTTTTAAAAATTTAGATATTCCCGGTTTTAATTTATACTTTTTAGCCATACCTTATCACCTACCATAATTTAATTATAACATATTTATAAAAAAAATAGATGATTTTGTCATCTATTTAGTTATTACATATTTTACTAGAGATAGTATTATCTGATTGTGCTTCACAACCACAATCATTGTAATTATCAACTGAGTACTTAAGTTTTAAAGTATTAGCACAGGCACTTATTGAAACACTCTTGTCTTTTAAATCAGAATATTTATTTTGATCAAAATCAACATAGTTACCTTCTAGTAATTTACTTACTTTAATGGTTGCGCCATTTGCTAATTCTGTAGTGTGTTCAGCCATGTAGTTTTTAGCTCCAGTAAGAATACTACTTATTACGTTTTCTCTATTTTGCACTTCTTGTTTCTTTCTAATATTGTTAACTGATACCGTTGTTATAGCTATTAAAATACTTAATATTACTATTACCGCTAAAAGTTCTACAAGGGTAAAACCGTTTTTTTTCATTACTTCACCCACTCTTCTAATTCTTCAAGACTCATAAATCCAGAAGTTCTTTTAACTTCTTTTCCATTGTCAAAAATAATTAAAGTTGGTACTGAATATATTTTATAAGTATTAGATAGATTTTCAGCTTGGTCAATATCTATCTTTAATATTTCAATTTGTTCTTCTTTAGCAAACTTATCAATTACAACAGATAACATTTTACAGGGACCACACCAAGTTGCAAAGAAGTCAACTAGCACCTTCTTACCTTCTATTTCTTTTTCAAAAGTATCTTCATTAATTTGTTTTATCACTATTAACCTCCGTTTTAATTATATAACTATTTAATAATCCCTCTTCTTTTAAATTAGTTACGTTTTTCTTGCTTATTAAATTTTGTTTAACCATATAATTTAAAATAATATTATCTTTATAAGTATCATCTAATTTTGATAGCAATATATTGCTATCAACCTTATTTACATATTCTTCAGAGTTATATATTCCTCTATTACAAGAAGATATAATAAACGTTTTATTAAGAAGCTTATTAGCTACTACAGAATCATCAAAATCATTTATTTTAATAGTTGGTATGTTAAATACTAATAATACATTATATAAAAATAATAATATTAAAGGTATTCCTGCTATCGCTCCTAAAACACTAAATAAGTTACTAGTTGAAACTTCCGTATCTGCTATCTTCTTATCTAACTTAGTTTGTTTTAATATTGTTTCATATATTGCAAGAAAGAATAATATTAAGATAAAGTATACCACTATCTGATATACAATTATGTTTATACTCTTTAATCCTCCATATTCAAAGAATGGTAAGAACTTATATAGAAATCCCGATACCCATCCTTTTAGAATGCTAGCTAACACCATTGATATTAGCAATGCAAAAAAATTAGATATCATTTTAATAAATCCCCTTTGCCATCCTACATAAACTCCTAATAACGATAATAATACAATAATAATGTTCGTTATCACAACATCACCTCTACTTTAAACTTATTATATAATAAATTTAAATAAAAATACATATATTTACATTATTTTGTTTACTTTATTTTAATTAAATAATAAATATGTTAAAATGTATATAGGAAGTGATTAACATGGTAGTAGTTTTTAAGATTAGTAATAATACTAAAGAAAAGATGAAAGAATATTATGATGATAAAAAGAGGGATACAAACCCACCATACTCAGTTTTTCAAGCTGAAGAAGGTGGAACGATCATTACTCTTTACGAATCAAATAAAGTAATGTTTCAAGGAATATCAGCTGATATAGATGCCAACATGTGGAGAGACATGGAAGCTCATCTTAATAATGGTAAATTACCAGAAGAAAAAGAACGAAAAGAAAAGCCAAAAAAAGATGAAAAAGAATTATATGAAGAAGGAAAAAAATATTATTATGTTAACTCAGTAGGATCAGATGAAGTTGGTACTGGTGATTATTTTGGCCCAATAGTAGTTACTAGTTCTTACGTTAGTAAGGATGATATAGAGTTCTTAGAAGAACTTGGTGTTAGGGATTCAAAGAAGTTAACGGACCTAAAGATACTTGATATAGTACCTAAAATAATTACTAAAATACCTTATGAAACCGCAATATATACTAATGAGGAATATAATGCGAATAAAGAATTTAACATGAATAAAATAAAAGCAATACTACATAACAAAGTATTACTTGGATTAATGAAAAAAGATAATTATAATTATGAAAAAGTTGTTGTTGATCAATTCTGTTATCCTAAAAATTATTATGGTTATTTAAAAGATGAGAAGAATGTTTATCGTAAGATTGATTTTACTACTAAAGCAGAAGATAAATGCTTATCAGTAGCTTGTGGATCACTTATTAGTAGGTATATATTTATTAAAGAAATGGATAAATTATCAAAAACTTTAGGTGAAACAATACCTAAAGGTGCGGGTGTACAAGTAGATACATTTGGTAAAAAAATGGTTGCAAAATATGGTAAAGATATTCTAAACAAGATTGCTAAAACAAACTTTAAAAATACTGATAAAATATTAAAAGACTAATTACATTAGTCTTTTTTTTCACCGTGTTCTACTCTTTTCCATGCTATTTCTTTACTAGTTAAAGCCTTAATAGCGCATGATACGTAAGTTGTCATAAAGATTGGATTATAAAACAATACTTTTATTCTGGATTTAAAGTTAAGATCTAGCTTACTTCCCTCAAGTATTATTATTACTAGAGTCATTATTTGTAGTACGATATATATAATTAAAAATAATATTAGTAGCTCAATAGCGTTTAATTTCCACAAATTACTTCTTAATAATAAATAATATATTAAGAAAAACAAATCTGCCAAAAGCCATATAACTATCCCTATTACCATTAATATATAAGGATATATTCCTACTAATTCATCAATCTTAGAACCGTTATTCTTATCATCTATGTTAAGAGCCTTAAACATTTTCTTAGAATATAACTTTCTAACTGAGAAATAACCCTTTATCCATCTTTCTCTTTGATTGATGGTGTTTTTAAATTTTAAAGGTTGTTCATCATAAAATACTGATTTAGTATTATAAAAAGTTGTTAAATTATTTAGGGTTGCAAACGAACTTAATTCATAATCTTCAGTAAGAGTATGAAATGGATAACCCTTCCATTCTTCTACTAAATATCCTCTTATATAAAAACCAGTTCCTGAAAAAGTTATGTTTCTAGTCTCTTTATTTTTTTTATTATTAAAGACGGTATTAACTAATGAAAAAGTAAGTGTTGAAGCCGCCGCTATAACACTATCATTTCCATTCTTACAATTTCTATAACCGGAAGCTAAATCGTAACCCTTATCAAATATTGGTAACATGTTCTTAAAATAATCCTTATGAAGAACGTTATCTGCATCAAATATAAAGTATGCATCATAATG
>CAZBUA010000076.1:1947-4186 GCA_964494975.1 uncultured Muribaculaceae bacterium | reverse complement strand
ACTACCATACCATTTTCTAGAGTTGCGTCTTTTTGAGCACCAGATGATGTATTTCCCTTAACAGCTTGTTCAGTTGCAGTAATTACATAATCAATCTTTTCTGGAAGATTTAAACCTAGTAATTCTGTTCCAAAGTATATTAAGTCTACAAGTAAGTTTTCTTTTAAGAACTTAAGATTATCATTTCCTATTTGTTCTTTAGTTAGCTCTACTTGTTCATAAGTATTCATATCCATAAAACTATATGAATCACCAGCTTGATATAAATATTGCATTTGTTTTCTGTCAATACTAGCTTTAGCTACCTTAATACTACTATTATATGTATTTTCAACAATTGAACCAGTTCTTAAGTTTCTAAGTTTAATCTTAACAAAGGCAGCTCCCTTACCTGGTTTGACATGTGAGAAATCTATGATTTGATAAATGTTCCCATCTACTTCGATAGTCATTCCATTTTTAATATCATTAACATTAATCATTTTATTACTCCTTTCCAAATGATAAAAAATAAGCTAGATAATAAGCTTATCTTTATGCACCTTTTGTTTCTTTATGGTCAGTATGACATTTACATCTTGGACAATATTTACTAATTTCCATACGTTCAGGATCATTCTTCTTGTTTTTTTGAACACGATAGTTTTGTTCTCCACACTTAGGGCATTTTAAAGTGATGTTAGCTCTATTTTCGTTCTTCTTTGCCATGAATATTCCCCTCCTTTTCGGATAACTAGAAGTATTATAGCAGATTATTTATAATTTTCAAAGAAATAATTGCAAATTCTTGAAGTAATTCTCTTATTTATGTTACTAGAGTATGAAGAATTATCATTTTTAGCACTAATATGGGGTGAAATTATCATAATGCTCATTACCGGATCATCATAAGGAGCATACCCAATAAATGACTTACTATACGTTTCGGTATCAACTATGCCATCATTATCAGAGTCATAAAAAGTTTCAGAAGTTCCCGTTTTACCAGCAGGACTCGGGCTATCTCCCATGTATCCCCTTCCCAAATATCCTTCCATAACACTTTTAAAGCCTTCTTTAACTCTTAAAAAATATTTATTATCAATATTAACCTTATTTAAAACCTGCTTAGTATAAGTACTTTTTATACTACCTATGCTATCATCTTCAGTAGCGTTTCTTATTTCGTGCATCAAGTTCAATTTTAATCTTTCTCCGTTATTCGCTAAAGTATTAACATAACTAGATATCTGAAGTGCAGAATAATTATCATACTGACCTATTACAAAATTTAATAAGAGTCCAGCATTGTTAGCTTTTCCTTTATAACCTTCAGTTTCATTAGGTAAGTCAATACCTGATTTAGTTCCTAATCCCAATTCTTTAAAAGTATTACGATACGTATTTAATACTGAGTCATCAACACTTATTGGCATGTTGTAATAATAATTAATACCCGCCACTTTTAAAGCTAACTGAAATTGATAAGAATTAGATGAATATTTAAGTGCGGTAACGTCATCTAAAGCTCCTAAGCCAGTAGTCCAAGAACACTTTTCAGGGGTATTCTTAAACTTTATACACTTATCATAATAAACATCACCTATGTTTAATGCCCCGCTAGAATACCCAACCAACATGGATGCTCCCTTAACGATAGATCCAGGAGGATTACTTCCTGTTAATAAATTGGTAGTGTAATCTTTTACTTTATAACCATCAGTAGTATTTGTTATTTGCTTTGATGCCATAGCAATAATCTCTCCAGTTTTTGGATTAGTAATAACTACTGAGGTATGATTAAAATACTGAGTATTTGGCTCATTTTTAGTCTTCAATAATTCTTCTTCAATAATACTTTCTAATTCTTTTTGAACATTAATATCTATTGATAATACAATATCATTTCCTCGTCTACCTTTTTTTATTAATGTTTTTTTACCATTTTTTATAACGTATTCATCTTTTATACCTTTTAATTCTTCTTCATATTGTAATTCCAAGTAACTTAGTCCTACCCTGTCATTTAAAGCATAACCATTATTTAAATATTCTGCTTTTAGTTCTTCTGGCAGTCCCTGTTTACTATTAGATACATTACCCAATATTTGTCTTAATACATCACCATATGGATAACTTCTTTCCCATGATACAACGGTACTAATCCCATCTAACTTACTCTCTACCAAATAAGCATATTCCTTATCAGTTATGTTTTCCTTTATCGTCTTTTCATCATATGAATAACCATTATTCATTA
>CAZBUA010000076.1:0-1937 GCA_964494975.1 uncultured Muribaculaceae bacterium | reverse complement strand
TATCTTCTTCTGTATACTTAGAAAGTTCTCCATCAGTTATTCTAGATAACTTTAAGCTTTCTATCTTACTACTTTTTATTTTTCTTCTTTCATATAATTCTTGTTCTTTTTTAGTTATTTTTTTATCAGCTAACTCAGGATTATTTACCACCCAAAAAGTTCTTAGTTCCACATCCGTTAAAGAGCCATAATCAACATCTATGTTATGCGCTAAAACGTACGCTAAAGAAACCTCATCTTTAGTAGTAAAGTTACTTGGTCTTTTATACATAATATTATTTACTCCCTCGTTATCAACTATGACATTAAGATTTCTATCATATATTCTACCTCTAGGCATTGATTGACCATAAACTTTCTTACTAGATAATTTTTCTAACTCCTTAACCGATGCTTTTAAATTAAATAATTGTAAATAAGATATTCTTGCCATTATAATTATAAAAAACAAGATAGCTACTGATATCATGATACTCATTCTCCTATTTGATACAGACTTTTTTTCTTTTTTCATGACATCACCTCATTATTAATATGTTAATAAAAATAAATGGTATTCATATAATAAATAGGAGTTGATTAATTTGTATGAAGTTATTATTAGAGAATACGTAAAAAGATTATCTTTAAAAGATATTAATGATTTTGCAATAAAAAATGATAAGCCTTTAAAACCAGGTGAAGATAAGATAATATATGATTTCATTATAAACAATTGGGAAAATATTTATAAAAATAAAGATGTTAAAGTATTCAATCAGTTAATAAATAAAATAAGTAATGAAACGTATGATAACGTGCTAGAGTTATACAATGATTTTAAAGATAAAATAAAATAAGAAACTTTATACAGTTTCTTATTTTGTTTTTATAAATACACCATTTTCATATCTATAATCTTTTAATTCATCTAACCACTCATGTGGATACGTAGTAGGAATACTTTTAATATGAAAATCATTTTCATATTTGTAGCTACATTTAAAGAAATTATAATATTCATCTTTAATATACTGTGGTAGACCCTCAAGATTGTGAGGGCGTTTTAATTCTGGAATTAATGAATCAAAAACAAACCTAAATAAATTATCATAATCATCTATTCTTGTATTTGATGCGTTCGTACTGTTACTTACTATCCTTTGTGCCAAATCAAAATCAATTATCTTAACATCAAAATCTTTTACCATAATGTTATTACCATAATCTAAATCATTATGAACAAAGCCATTGTCATGTAAGTTTTTTAAAACAATACTATAATTTTTTAGTACTTCTATTTTATCCATGTATGAAAGTTTTTTAATAATTACTCTAAGATCCTCATAGCCTTCTAAGTATGAAGAAGAATTTCCAACATACTGATCATCATAATAAAACAATGTAGATGGATAAACACATCCTGGTAAATCAATTGATTCTGTTTCTTCATAACATTTTTCTATTATCTTTAAATAATATTTATATAGTTCGGTATCCTTATTAATATTATGAATCTTATTAAACATTCCATTTTCTACCCAAGTATACAATTTTTTGTTGTTTTCAAAATTAAAATCATTAATGTCAACGTATTTTTTCTCCATAATATTCCTCTTTATCGGATGCTATAATAACATATTTAGCATTATTTGTAAAATTATGTTATTATATTTTTTGAAAGGTGGGTGTTACCATGATTAAGGTTGGTGTTATTGCAGAATATAATCCTTTTCATAATGGTCATTTATATCACTTAAACAAAGTAAAAGAGTTATATCCTGATGCTTATTTAATATTAATATTAATTGGTAACTTTACTCAAAGAGGAGAAGTATCAGTAATTAATAAGTGGGATAAAACAAAACTAGCTTTAGACTATGGATATGATCTGGTTGTAGAACTACCCTATTTATTAGCTACCTCATCTGCTAATTATTATGCTAAAGGATGTATTG
>CAZBUA010000075.1:0-4193 GCA_964494975.1 uncultured Muribaculaceae bacterium | reverse complement strand
TTTTAGCATTTTTAACTCATCCTCAGTATATGAAAGATTTCTTGAAGGAATATTATTTTCTAATGCTTCTTTTACTTTTTTAAGTAAATTCACTTCTACTAAAGCTTCTTTATCCTTAGTGGTAGCAGCTTTCTTTTCTATTCTTGTTAGTCTGTTATCAACAACTTCTAAATCACAAAAAATAAATTCAACATCTATTATTTCTATATCTCTTAAAGGGTTAGCTACTCCTTCTACATGAATAATATTATCATCATCAAAGCATCTTATAACCTCAACAATAGCATCAACATCTCTTATGTGTGATAAAAACTTATTACCAAGTCCCTCACCATGAGATGCACCTTTTACTAATCCTGCTATGTCAGTAAACTCAAACGTTGTTGGTACTAAGCTCTTAGGCTTTATTAAATCATTTAAGAAATCTAATCTCTTATCTGGCACCGTTACCATTCCTACGTTTGGTTCAATAGTTGCGAAAGGATAATTAGCTGCTAAAATATTCTTTTTTGTTATGGCATTAAATAAAGTTGACTTACCCACGTTAGGTAGCCCTACTATACCCGCTGTTAAAGCCATTTAAATCACTTCCTCATAAATGGTATTATATCACAAAAAAAGCTTACTTTAATAGTAAGTTTTAAATATTGTTACACCAAATAACATTCCTATTAAGAATATTATAAGTATTATGGGCCAAATAATGTTTACAAAGGCTGCGGAATCTTTTGGTTTCTGTCTTTTTCTTTTATAAGTTAGTACCGCACCCTTTTGTAATTCTAAATCATTAGGGTCTTGTATTTCCTTTTCTTCATTTTCTACCATTTCATCAGACATACTATTAGTTTCTTCACCTAGTTCGTTTGAATCTGATTCGTTAGACATCTCATTATTTTCACTATAAGTAGATTTATATCCTGAAGCGTTAAGTGGTTTTAAAGTATAAGATACCTTATTATCATTTGTTTTGGTATCTAAAGTACTTATCTCATCTTTTTCATAATTATTTTTATCCCAAGAAATTATTACATTTTCTTCTGGAGATATGTAAATCTTTTTGTTTACAATCTTAAATATTTCTTCCACCGGACCTTTTTTGAGTTTGTTTTTTTGTTCTATAGTTAAGTCTAAAGAGTTAATGGTTGTCATTAAAGTACCATAAACTACCTTTTGTTCTTCTTTGCTTAATTTGTTATATTCTTCTACTTTAGACACTTCTTTTATATCTTTCATGTTTACTTCATGACACTTTGTTGCTAACTCTTGTTCAAAGATAGTAGTAGCATTAGAAGTGCCATCCATAGTAACTAATCCGCTTTTATCTTTTAAACTTTCAAATATTTCCTTACCAGTATAGTGAGGATCAGTTGTGTTTTCTATTACCCTTACTTCATCTATAGGCTGTGGATAATGTATTTCTATATAACTTTTTCCATTTTTATCAAAATCAGTAATATTATCAAGTTTAAGTTCTACTGTAGCTTCTTTTTCTAAATCCACATCTGTTTTTACCTTAGTATCTTTATTTATACATTCTTCTAATTTCTTTTGATATAAATCACGATTTACTTCCATATCATATAATTCTTTATGTATTTCGTTAAAATCTCTTGTATCTGACTTATACATTTCTAATAAAGAATCATACTGGTTATCATTTTCTATTATTCCTAGTTCTTTTAAATGATCTAGAGAATACTGTAATGATTTTAATTCAAATTCAGACATACTAACACCTCTATGATTATTATATATAAATTATGATTGTTTATATATAACATTTTTTTTAATTGTAAATTAAAAGTAAAAAAAGATTCATAAGAATCCTTTATATTGTTGGATATACTCCTACTCCTATAGGTAAACCGATTACATACCAACATACTATTAGTAATATCCACATTAATGCTATTGCTAAAAAGTATGGGAATATAGCTCTATAACATCCTTTTATACTAAAGTCATTTTTATTCTTTGTATATACTTCTACAAATCCTATAAAGATTACAAAGTATGCAAATATTGGTGTTATTGAATTAGTTATTGAATCTCCTGCTCTAAATACCAATTGTGCAAACTCTGGTGCAATGTTAGCCTTCATTACCACTGGCATGATATTAGGTGCCAAGATAGACCATTTTGCAATGGATCCTGGTAATAGAATATTAGCAACCATGGTAAATAATAATATTATTAATATTAATGGTATGAATGAGAAGTTAGATGCCGATATAAGGTTTGCGAAGGTCCCGGTTACAACCGCTCCCAAGTTGCTTTCTTGAATTATTGCACTAAGTTGAGCAACAAAGAATATTAATACGAATATTCCTCCTATACTTCTTAAGTAATCTGTTGAGAAGTTAACCATGTCACGTATCTTTTTAATGGTACCCGCTACAACTCCAAATACAAATCCCTGTATTGCCAATAACAACGACATTATTCCTACTAGGTTAGTCATCAGTAAAGCATCACTACTAAATAACATCTTTGAGTATTCTGTTTGAGACTTATCAAGTAATAATCCTAAGAAATTATCACCATTAGTTGGTATTATCATTAATATAATAGGAACTAAGCAGATTAAAGTAGTTATTAATACTGCTACTAAACCCTTCTTTTCTTCGCCTTCCTCTAATATTAATTCCTCTTCTTCTATAGTGTTTCTTCCAAGCTTTCTAACAACTAATTTTTCAGATATTAATGTTGTTATAGCTGCTATAAGAATAGATGCCACGATTATGAATATTAAGTTACTTCCTTGTGATACTACGTATTCTGAGTCTAGTAACTTAGCACTAGCTTCAGTATAACTAGACAAGTTATAATCCATTGCGGTAATAAATAATCCCGCTCCATGACCAGAAGCTACGGTTGCAAAGCCTAAAGCTAAACCGCCAATAGGATTTCTGTTCATACTCATGTATAATACCGCTCCTAATGGTAACAATATTACATATCCAATATTACCATCAATGCTAGATACAACACATAATAAAGCATATATAAATATTATTATAAACTTTGGAACCTTCTTATTTATCTTAGAAAATAATGTTTTTAAAAAGCCTGACTTTAAAGCTATACCAAAGGCTATGGCAGCTATTAAGAGTGAACCAAAAGGTACAAAGTTAATTAAATTATCATAAGCTGACGTTATTAAAAACTTTATTCCACTTAAACTTAATAATGAATTAACAGCGGTTGTTGTTGACTCTACCTCACCCGCAATGGTCGTTAACTTATCATAAGTTACCTGAAAATTAAGTGCGTTAGCAATACCACTAACAATCACAACTAATATGGACATGTATAGAAAAAACATGACCGGATGTGATGACCTTTTAAACTTTTTATCCATTTTCTACCTCCAACACCTTTTTTATCTTTTTATTAAAATCTATTCTGGAAAGCATTATGGTTCTACCACACTGCTCACACGCTATTTTTATATCAACCCCAACCCTTGTCACTTTAAATTTATCACATCCGCAAGGATGCTTTTTTTTCATTTCTACAATAGAGCCCACATCATAATTATTTTTCATTATGCACCTCTACTTGTGGATAAGGAATTTTTATTCCGTTCTTATCAAGAGCATTTTTAATTTCTTTTCTCATTTTTCTTTCAGCTGCAAAATGCTGAGCTGGTTTACATTTTCCCATAAGTCTAAAAACAACGGCTGAGTCATCAAGCTTTTGAACACCTAATAATTCTACATCATCAACCAATTCTGGGATTTTTTCTTTTAAACTGGCAGCGGTTACGTTTAATACTTTTTCTACTTTATCTATTTCAGTTTCATAACTTACACCTATATCAACTAAAGCAAACATTTTATCCAAGCTATAATTAATAATCTCTGTTATGTTTCTATTAGATATTATTTTTATTTCACCAGTTAGAGCTTGTATTCTTGTTGTTTTTAATCCTAAAGCAATAACAGTACCACTAAAATCACCAATCTTGACAAAATCTCCCACTTCAAATTGTCTTTCAAATAAGATTGAAAAGCCTGCTAATATATCTTTAAGAATGTCTTGGAAAGCAAGACCAACCACAAAGCTTATAACTCCTAATCCTGTTACTAAAGCAGTAGTATTGACACCATATAAACTAAGTAACGCTAATGCTGCTATTATCCATACAACATATTTTGTTAAGTTACACAATACACTTTTTAAAGTGTTTA
>CAZBUA010000074.1:2312-4290 GCA_964494975.1 uncultured Muribaculaceae bacterium | reverse complement strand
GTTTATTTATACGACTTTATATACATAAAAAAAACAATGTTATACATTGTTTTCTTTCTTATCCTTTTTGTCTTTAACTACCTTAATAATTCCTGCTATTAAGATTAATACAACTATTAAAGTTAATATTACGGTAATACTTACAGAACCAGTCTTCTGAACACTTAGAACATATGATCTAACGCTTCCATCAGCAGATTCTACTTCTATTATTACCTTACTACCATTCTTTAACTTTTGATTACCTTTAATAGTTACTACAGAATTGCTATCCTCTGCAATAGCTGATAAGTCTAATTCATTAGTATTAGAGTTAACCTTTACTGTATATTGTTGTTTTGATTTATTAAAATCTATAGTTGAGTCTTTAATAGTTAAATCTGATAGATAATCACTTGTTTCACTTCTATAAATAATTAACGTATAAGTATATGTATTACCTTTCTTATCAGTAACAATAATAGTTACGTTATTATTACCAGGAACTAATACTTTACCTCCATACACCTTACTTGAGCTAGTGTTTGATGATAATCCCACTTCTATATTAGCACTCTTAACACCATATCCAGAATTATATTTAAATGGTGTACTTGATATACTAACGCTATCACCATTTACTTTCAAATAGCTTAATACTATTACTGAACTATTCGTAGTATCAAACTCTGGTATCTTACTAACAACAGCCTGTACTTTCGCAGTCATTTCATCAACTTTGTTTTGTTCATCATAAGGTATGTTGTTTGACATTGAATTAACTTGATTTAAGATATTAGTTATCTCAGCTTGTAGTGATGAATCAAACATTGAATAATCACTAGGTATTCTTGATAACGCTGCAGATAATGCTGAATAATCAGCCGGTCTCTTAACAAGATTATCTATTGCTTTATTCAAGTTGCTAGTTAATTCATCAACAGTAGCCTGTTTATCACGTATTAAGTTGTAATTTATACTGTTAATTATTTTTTCAACTTTGCTATAATTTAAATAATTAGCTTTGTTTGATTCGTATAATTCTGCTCTTGCTACTGCTTTATTCAAGTTAGTATAATCAGCTGCCTTTAATATTAAACCATCATAAGCATTTTTTAAATTACTATACATGGTATCAACATCAGTTTGTTCGGTTATCTTCTTAGTATAAATAACACTCTTTAAAGCTGCTGATAATTTATCATAGTTTGAATAGTTAGAAGCGTCTAATTGATTTATTTGCGCCTTTAATGCGTTGATTTTAGAATAATCAGCACTCTTCAATTCAATATGATTTAGCAAATAATTAGCCTGACTAGTTAACTCATCAATCTTGCTTTGATTATCAATCATATAATCCCAATTAATATCCCAAATAAACGTATCTACATCAGACATATTTTCATAATAATTTCTATTTAATGCAGCTAATTTATTATAAGCCTTACACAAGTCGTTATAATTACCTGGGTACATTTTTATGTTTGTATCTAGCATCTGGTTAATTTCAATTAAAATGGAATTAAATTCTGCTTGATTTAAAATTGTAAGTCTACTCCCATAATCAAGTTCGTTTGCAGCTAATTTCAAATTGCCATCTTCATCGGTTTCAAATTCTTCCGTATCATTATTATATACATAATAATAACTTTTTAATTCAGTATAAATATTAGAAGCATAATCTACGGAATCATCAGTATAATATCCATTAGCATTATCCTTAACAGTTTCAATTAGATTAATATAATATTCTAGAGACTTTACTTGATAATTTCCATTAAAATCATAATTGTCTGCGTCAAAGTATCCCTTAGCTCTTATAAATCTAATCTTGTTTTCTGCTTCTGATAAAGAAGCATACCAAGCATCAACCGTGTCTTGTTCTCTAATTGTCTTATCATAAGTAATGGTTGCTACAACAGCATCATAATCATCGTTTGTTCCTTCTATAATATATTCTTTTGGTATTTCATTATATTGATTTATACTGTTTGTAATA